>JBKJHR010000187.1:0-6845 GCA_046598695.1 Kapaibacterium sp. (SeqCode) | reverse complement strand
GGAGTGGAATGACTACGTCATCATCTCTCCGGTCTTGAAGTTCAACTTCTAAGTGTTCAAAGCCTCGGTTCTACCGAGGCTTTTTTATTTCCGACCGCTTGGTCTGCCTTTGGAAATAAACTGGTTTCCCTCAATAAAGAATCTCCAGGGTTTGTCAACGGCAACGGTAATCCCTACTCGTGTTGATACTCCGATGCTCTCACCCTTTGCCAGTTCTTTCTTCTCAAGAAAGAGAATATCAGATTCGAGAAGATCAATGCCGCTTTCATTCTTCGTAAGTTGGAATGCCTGACAGATCTTTCCGGGACCGGAAAGCAGATCGGTATCTTTCTTTGCCTTCTCCCCTCGATGTGCATACATCGTTTCTAAGCCGTCCAGAGGCTCTAAGGCGCGAATAAGAACTGCTTCCCCTACCTCGACATCGTTCGTGACGATATTGAAGCAATGGTGCATCCCGTAGGTGAAATAGACATAACTATGACCTGCCTCGCCGAACATCACTCTCGTCCGCTCCGTCATCCCACGAAACGCATGGCAAGCTGGGTCGTCGTGGAGATACGCTTCGGTTTCGACGATTCGTCCTCTCAGAGTTCTATCGCCAATTTTCCGAACGAGAATGCTACCAAGTAACTCCCTTGCAATGCGAACGGTGTCTTTATGGAAGAACGGTCTGCTAAATTTGAGTCTATCGTTCACTTATTGTTCATCACTATCATGAATCATGTACGACTCCCAAAAAAAATAGACTTCCCAATTTTCAGGGGAGTCTATTATGCTACAATGAGAAATGATTCGAATACTATATGCTATTTCCAGCAGAGTTGCGACTCATTTGTAAACCCTTGGCTGATCTTCGTTATAGTCAGTGCTTTAGGGTCTATAATATGAAGCTTCCCTTGGCTCGTAACTGCTATATACTTACTATCTGGCGACCATGTGGGAGAATATAGTTGATACAGGTCGGTTTTCAATTGTGTGGCATTTGTACCATCTATGTTCATCGTCCAGAGTTCTTGGTCGCGAATAAATGCAATTTTTGTTCCATCGGGACTCACGTTGGGGTAAGAGACATTCGTTAGGTTCGGATCTACCCGCGTTATGGAAGTAAAATCTTTGTCAATTTTATAAATGCCATTATTACGTGTCGGCTCTCCTTGCACAAAAAGAGAACCATCCGGCGCCCAACTTGGGGCATAGTAATTCTCATTACTATTGTTTTCGACACCGATAGTCGAGATTAAATCTCCTGTTTGGGCATCAACAACATATGTTATTGGATTGTAGACATTATCTCCATCGTAAGCGACATACTTTTGGTCGTACGAAATTCGTGGCGAACCAAAATATGCGCGGTATCCTCCATTGGCGAGCCACGATACAAGAGTTGTTCGGTTGGCTCCCGTGATGTCGGTGATCATAATTCTGCCTTGGATATTTTCAACAGCTACGATATTTCCGTTTGCCATGACATCGGGCTGCGAGGCATTTCTCATGAGGAGCTCAACAGTTTCATCACTCAACCGGATACGAGATATTTCGTTGGCATTGGTGTAATAAATGTGTCCTGCAAACCCCTTGCCCCCAGTTGGTTCGGTTGTTGTATTGCAACTAGCAAAAGCTAAGCATACCAGAAGCGCTGAAATGATCTGAATGTGTTTTTTCATAGTGGTCTTCTTATTTTAAGAGAAAAGATGTGGTAAGGATAAACGACGAGCGTTTCACACAAGTTAAGCACAATAAATCAACCTATTGTAAGAGGACTAAGTTTCTTTATTTAGCCCCCTTATAGCTATCTGCGGCTTTGAGGATGTCTTTGCGTACTTCGGCTGCATCTATCCACTTGCCAACGATAACGCCTTTCGCTTCGAGGAGCTTATAGGTCTCGAAGAAATGCTGGATCTCGATACGTCTGTGTTCGGCGAGGTCGGTATAATTGCGAAGATGATTGACGCTTTGGTCTCCTTTGGCAGCTGCGATAACCTTCAGATCACTTCCTTTGTCATCGCTCATCTCTAATCCACCGATAGGTATGACTTCAAGCAGAAGCCCTGTGGTAAGAACCTGATCGCAGAAAACGAGAATATCAAGTGGATCGCCATCATCCCAGAGCGTCGAGGGAATAAAGCCGTATGAATAGGGATAATGCACTGAAGAATAGAGAACTCTGTCAAGCCTGAAAATACCCAATTCAGGGTCATATTCGACCTTATTGCGTGAACCACGCGGTATTTCGATGATAGCATTGACGATTTCGGGTGAGGATGAACCAATGGGAAGATCCTTGTAATTAAACATTATATCTGTTCTAATAGTAAAGTATAAGCTATGACAACAAAGGGGAGTTTCCGAAGCTATGAAGATATTGTAACGTCAAAAAGCCAATTTACCATCCATAACCGTATTATTATCAAGGAAGTAGCTGTGCACCACACCACTTTATTACCCTTCATAAAAAACAAACTAACCGAGTACCCGACGAAAGACGATCCACGACTGACGAACCCCGACTCTTCAAATATACAAAATTTTTACCGATTTTCCAAACATATTTTGATTAATTTTTATTAATTAATAATTTGAGCACCTATGCTTTGAATTTTCTCATGATTTTGTAATCCTAAAACTTATACATAAAATTTAACGAAGCGGAGTTCTGTGAGCCAATCGAAGGAAAAATGAACATACTCTGGTCTTTCTCCGGTGGATGAAGAAACTGATTGAAAATAACGGAAGAGGCGACTGCTGGGAAAACACCTAATGCAAGGTATTCGGGGAAATTAAATTTGTATGGGTTCAGAGAATGGTCAAAACCATATACTCCACCATATGCGATAAATGAAACTATCGAACTTCCCAATCCTATCCACAGTGTATGCCACCAAGATGCTTCACATCCAGATGTCAATTCAGCAATAGGACCCAATGTAAGCATAAGAAGAAACAGAGATGGTAGTGTCAATATACCACTTGGATTATACTCCATTGTTGTATCATGATCAAATGGTATTCTCCAAAGCCAATAGGAGGGAATACCCCAAACAATAGATGTTACACCTATTTCAAGTGGAAGAGAGGCTTTACAGTCACAGATAGTGTCCTGAGTGGAAGAATCTTTCACCTGACAAACTCCGTCTTGAAGGTTAAGAATGACACCGAAAGCTAAAATCGTAATAAATAGAGAAGCTCTAACTTTTTTCATATATATATAATTTTTGGTTGTTATTCTGGGTCGAAAATTCTTGATCCAGTGCCACATTTATGCCCACCAATTTGTGCACAGCAATTTAATTTCGGGTTTGGTTTTCGCAAACGTGTTTGTCGTGGTGTACTTTCCATATCACAATACCATGAACAATGCGTACACAAAGGTGGGCAGGGGTCATTTTGATGTATATTTGCATTAGCACATTCCTGAGCCGCAGTCGATTCCGTTCCAGGACAACAGGGTAATGAGGCATCTGTGCCTCGGTCAAAAATACGTGGTAGGGGAGTACCATCTTCTTTATATTCACACCGCCAATTACATTTAAAACATTTAGGTGGTTCTCCATATTTCGGAAATTCCGCACACAGATCACGACAGGCATTACCACATTCAGAAGTAGGTCTGCTGCCTCCACAAAGACAACTATCAAGATTTATTCCTGCATTATCTTTATCATAACCTACTCTTTTGGGATTCATAAATGCAAAAGCATTAGTAAGTCCATCATACCAACTCTCAGGTATGGACAGGTTACCAATGGATAAACCTTGAATCACATAATCAACTACTTTTAAAGCTGCACGAACTACTTCACCTACTAATTCCCATACCACAGCTATGACACTCAAAAGTACACCTACAATATCTGAGAAAAGGTTAAGAATTGCTCTCTTAAACTTACACCACCAATTTGCTTCGGAATATCTATATTGAGAGTCAAAGGAGATTTTATTAGTTATGCAGGCAATGACCACAACATTTGCCCAACTTGCCCAATCTTGAGTAGGTGCACACCATAAGTCTATGTCATGGTCTCTACAGCAATCTGAAACATCAATTTCTATTTCTCCAACACAGGGTACATACCAAGTTTTCGTTGTATGATTATTATTAAATTTCAATCCTATCGGTAGATCAGAACAGAAAAGATCATGCTCAATACATTTGGTACCATTAGCATCAAACCCTTGTGGGGTTATAGACGGTCTAAATATACTTAAGGGAGTATTTCTTTCGTCAACTTTTCTTTGTATTTTTTCCACGTAAGAAGTAGCAAGATAATAACTTGCCCAAGAGATAGTATTCAAGATTTCCATAGGCAAAATGGGATCAATGTATACGTCTTTAGAACTGCGACCATTATAAAATCTCCAGATATTATTACCTAAATTGGTAGCAGAAAGATCAACCTTGATGTTTGGATATCTTGAAGAATCTATTGCAATAGTCATCTTCTCACGAGATTCAACATTTGATTGCACCTTATCAATACCCTTTCCCTCCGGAAATTTAAAAATCATTTCTGATGCAGAACCAGGGCTTCTCAAAAGAATGTCTTGTATAATATTGTTTTCATAAGTTAAGTCTTGAGGTCCGATGGGATCAGGGGTAGGAGGGAAATTATTCTTCAAATTTAACGAATCCTCTCCTTTCCTACAACTTCCCCCGCACTCACAACTAGCACCACCCCTACCATTACATGGATGAGTTGGATTTGGTGGTGGAAAGTAACTTGGAGCCGGAGGAGTAAAGAGACCACCGCGTTGGTATCCCGTTGGCGACAATGGCATTGTAGGAGGATTCTGTGGAGCATAACCCCCATTCGGATTAATGAATGGGGTAGCTACAGAATTCTTCTCAAATGAATTATTTGGGTTATTAAAACCAAATGTTCTCTCACCAAATAGACTAAATGACATTGCCGTAGATGTTTATTCGTTTATTACGCAACCACTACCCATTCCATCTCAAACATCGAGGAGTTACCAAGTGTATCTCTTGCACTGATCGCCATCACGAATGTGCCGAGCATATTGAGCGTTACTTGCATGGCGACTGTTCCTGTGAGGGGTCCCGTAAAGAGGAATGCAGGGATCGTACCATTACCTGTACCTGTAAACATACCCGGTGTTGCCGCATTATCACGGAAGCTAATTTGAAGGTCGTTGTATGTAGCCGCTCCAAGAGCTATATTGAATGTCATCACCGAATCCGTGCCACCGCGTAAGAAGATCATCTTACGTAATGGAATGGGATTTGTCGTCAATAAGTTCGCCGTTTGATGAGAGAAATTCCATTGAAAGGCTTGCGCAACCGCAAGTTGGTCATCAGTATGGAGTGTCGTACAATTAGGATTGTTTGCAATCGAAAATGGACTTGCATTCCATGTCAAGGCACCAATGAAGTTCGTACTACGGGTAAACGTACCTTGTAATCCACCGAGTGTTATATTAGCAACAAGTATGCGAGGATCCAATGGCTCCTGCACGGGCATATCATACCATGATTGAACTGAGTTATTCATAGAGTTAGAATTTTTTGAAGTTGATGAAAATGGTTGTGATGAACGTTTATTGCTACCACATCCTCCGGAGCATCCACCGCCTGCTGAGCGAGGGATTGCCCCACTTGGCATTGGCATCGAAGGATAAGGGGGCATTGGGTAAGGGGCTGACATTGGCGAGCCGCCGACGATGTCAGTACCCATACCGAGATCAAGAAATGTATTAGCCATAATTCCTTTCTTTTTGAAATGTAAAGATACTTTCTATTGCAAACATACGCTTTAAAAAAGTGAAAAACAAGACCATAAATTTTTGCCCTATAAGTTAATGTTACAGTCATTTTAGAAGCACTCTTTGGTATAGAAATTGTATGCACTCTCATTCCGTAACCTCCTGCTTCTGATTTGATAACGGAAAGAAAACACAAACCGAGTTGGCACGAAAATGGATAGAGAAAGTGGTAGCAACATGAATTTGCTCCCCTTACAGCCTTTAAAGAATTGGGGTGTGGATAACCCCATAACCTGTTCAAAAGAAAGTGTATAAATAAGGGTCATTTCCACTTTGTTTTTAAAATTCTTTTCCCTAAATTTGCATTACAATTCTCCGCGAATTTTATTCGTGGGGAAAATTGTCAGATTTTACAGATGCGAACGATGATCACTCTTGCCGCCCCGGGATGCCCCCACAGGTTTGCAATCATCTGCCGTTCGTAGGATAATCATTTACATTGTGTCTTTGTTGGAAATTACATACCAGTAGGTCGTATGAAGATTACTCGTCGCTATACAACAAAGGGTGTTAGCCCTTATGATCAGTTTGAATACACACTGCGCTCCAGCGTTTTGCGTAACCCCGATGGCAAGCCCATTTTCGAGATGCATGATATCGAAGTGCCGCGCCAATGGTCGCAGGTCGCTACCGATATTTTAGCCCAAAAGTACTTCCGCAAAGCAGGCGTACCGCAAGCCGATGGCTCGCTTGGCGCGGAGCGTTCTATTCGTCAAGTAGCTCACCGTTTGGCGGGTTGCTGGCGTTCATGGGGCGAGAAGCATGGGTACTTTACTACGAAAGAAGATGCCGAAGCATATTACGACGAGATGGCGTATATGCTCATGAAGCAAATGGCTGCGCCAAATTCGCCACAGTGGTTCAACACTGGTTTGGCGTGGGCGTATGGCATTACTGGTCATGCACAAGGTCATTACTACGTCGATCCGAAATCCGGCAAGTTGACGCAATCGAAGGATGCGTATACCCATCCTCAGCCTCATGCATGCTTTATCCAATCGGTGAAGGATGATCTCGTCAATGAAGGCGGAATCTTCGATCTCGTGACCCGTGAAGCGCGTATC
>JBKJHR010000161.1:0-3757 GCA_046598695.1 Kapaibacterium sp. (SeqCode) | reverse complement strand
TCCCCATCTAGAAAGGGAGATTGAAACTTTAGTTCATGACGCGTGGCGTTTGGTAGAATCGTTAGTCGATGAATTGGTGCCTCCGATGAGGAAACACTAGCGGTCGTTTTAGAAATGCTTGCAATACCGATAAAACTTTCATTAGCATTATACCATTGATGCATAGGATCATTTGTATTTTTTCTCAAATTTTTGGTAAACCTGAACGAAAAAATTATTGAGTCTAAATCGTTCTTATAAACTAACACATTTCGGAAACGACTATAATTTAATGTGTCCAGATAATGTGTTCCTTGTAAGAAGCGAGTTGGTATGATCTCAGTTTTACGTATGATATCTCCATAGAATACTTCTTGAAATTTCAAACTCACTGAATCTCCATAATCAATAATTTCGAGGTGGTAGATATCTGGTGGTAAAACTTCCGTTAAAGGTACACCAGTTGTATCGTAGAATGGTGGTCCATCTGGGTAGGTTATCCGATCAAATTGACACACAGATGTTCCTGTATAATGCGTCTGGGCAAGAGAATCCGAAGATATGTGAAATAGGCTTGCGAAGACAAAGAAGAGTGCGATCTTTTTCATAAGAAGTGGTGGAAACACCTGCTTACCAACACCTCGTACAACGGAAAGTTTCTTGGAAAGAAAAACCGCCTTTTTTACGAAAAGGCGGTTTAGGAAAAAACAGGAAATTACGCTTACGCTGCCTCTTCCTTCTTGCCCTTTGCCTGGATCTGTTCAGGCTCTGATTTCTGTCTGCGTTGTTGCAGCGTCAGATACCTTCGGAGCTGCACACGCTACGATAACGGCATTCTCATCACCGATAATAACGTAACTATCGCTCTTCGGAAGATCCTTGATGTGGATCGAATGACCGATCTTCAAAGCTGAGATATCAACTTCGATATGGTCAGGAATTGCATCAGGCAATACATCGATCATCACCTTGTGCATAACGTGATCGTTCACGCCGCCATCCTTCGAACCTGCCGATGTGCCAACGAGCTTAACAGGAATATCAACCTTGATCTTTTCTCCAGCATGGAGAATGAGGAAGTCAACATGAACAACGCGATCCGTAAGTGGATCGAACTGTACTTCACGTAAGATGCAATTGGTCTCAGAGCCGGAAAGCTGAAGCTTAACGACATGTGTTTCTGGTGTATAGATGAGCGGACGTAAGTCAAGCTCTTTGAGATGGAATGCGATGCTGGGTTCGCCGTGTCCGTAAAGAACACCGGGTACGCGTCCTTGCAGACGCATTTGCTTTGCAGTGCTGCCACCGAGTGCGGTACGCGGTTCAGCTTTGATTATGATTTCTGACATTGTATGTAGTACCTTTCATCAGCCGTCGCACACTTACGTTCATTCCGAAGCAGTGCCCAACGACATACTGTTGAAAAAATGCTTAAAGCAAAGCTTCAAGCGCGAATAACACTTTCTTACTCTTTCGATTTCGCTTTCTTTTCATCAAAAAGAGAGCTGATGGACTTATCCATGTTCGTTCGTCTGATCGCCTCGGCAAATACCTTTGCGATAGACTTTACTTTTACCTTCTTCGATTCCCTCTTCAAAGGTATCGTATCAGTAACGAGTAAATACTCGATCGGCGATTCTTCGATGCGTTCGATAGCCTTACCGCTAAGCACAGGATGCGTACACGCACCATAGACTCTCTTCGCTCCGGCATCGATCAACGCTTTCGCCGCATTCGTGAACGTGCCACCAGTATCAATAAGATCATCTATCAAGATAATGTCCTTACCTTCAGGTTCACCGATGATGTTCATTACCTCTGCAACGTTCGGTGCAGGGCGACGCTTATCAATAATGATAAGATCAGCATCGAACCTCTTCGCAAAACCTCGCGCCATCTTCGAACCGCCGACATCGGGTGAGGCGATTACAAGATTCTTCAACTTCTCTCCACGAAAATGCTTCACGAACGCATTCGATGCGTAAAGATGGTCGAACGGAATATCAAAGAACCCTTGAAGCTGTGGCGCATGAAGATCCATCGAAATGATGCGATCTGCACCGGCTTCGGTTATCAAATTTGCGATCAGCTTACTCGTGATCGCTACACGAGGCTGATCTTTTCTATCCTGACGTGCATATCCGAAATACGGAAGCACTGCCGTTATGCGCTGTGCGCTCGCTCTGCGTGCTGCGTCAATAAGCATGAGTAACTCCATGAGGTTATCCGTCGGTGGCATCGTCGATTGCACGATGAATAGATCGACGCCTCGGATATTCTCATCATACTTCACCCATAACTCCCCGTCAGAGAAATTCTTGATCTGTGTATTTGCAATTTTCACACCGAGTGACTCGGCGATCCTTTTCGCAAATTGCGGATTACTTCTGCCTGTGACGATCTTTAATGGGTGAGACACGCTTTGGTAGTAGTTATGATCTGTGAGCTTTTAGTTCTGAATTAGAAGGCTCAGAGCGTATTCTTTTGTTCTCGTATAATTGAGAACCAAGAACTATAGACTAAAAACTATTCTGTTGTTGGGGTGGCAGGATTCGAACCTACGAATGGCGCCTCCAAAGGGCACTGCCTTACCACTTGGCGACACCCCAGTCGCTCTATTTGCCGCTATTCATCTCCTCAGAAGGCTTTGGATTGTTCTCCTGACCGACCGGGACGACTCCTTCAAGCGCGGGAATAACAGATTGAAGTATTCGGAAGTTCTCTACATAGCGCATTTTATCGGGTGAAGGATGCAATTCCACCATAGCGATCTCATAATACCTCACGCTCGTTGCTATGCAGATCACCCTATGCCGCAAGGTTTCATTATTAATGGCAGTCTGATATTCGTAATTGGAGAAGCGAATTCCATCAGATACAAGCACTTCGGGCTGTTTCAGCACAATAAGGGTAGGCAATTTCTTCGTCTTTTGTTGAAGAGATTCCTCGGCGACAGCGATAATACCATCGCGATCTACCTTCCGCCTGAGATCAGCATTCCCCGGTATCTCCGTCACGACGAATGCCCGTTGCCTGTCCACATCAGTATAGACCAGTGAGATGTTTTCTAATTCAGGGACTTTCTCAGTATTAATCTGTAACCAATTTTTGGGGTAATGACCGACCAGGTCACCCGTTTGCGTACGGAAGAAATCATTATCAAGAGCATTTGGCATTAGCTCGTATGGAGGCTTGACGATCTTCGGCTCAGGCTTCGAATAAAAGATCGAACAGCCAGAGATGAGGAGGCTCACTATGGCAAGAAAACAGAACGGGCGAAAAAGTTGTCGAATCATTTCCTACAAATATACCAGATGCTCGCCACGAAAAATATATTTAAAGAAAAAATATCGACAAAAGCCACCTAATAACTTCAATTAATCTTCTACGAAAAATAGCCCTTAACTCCTTCTTAATATGAACAAACGTGTCATACATGGAAATCTCCATAAAACAATTTTGGAATAGCTGCATTGATATACGAAAATGGGTGTTCAATTCACACTTCCTTCGTATATCATAAACCCATTATGACACTACTTGAAGAACTCATATTTTCGCTCAGTAAGAACAGTCGTAAGAAACTTCGTCCTTTGCAATTTCGTGGCGTAAAGAAAAAGATCTTTACACGAATAATGAATATCCGTACACGCAGCGAGAATGCACCTATCAATATTGAAAAGACCTACAAACTTTCCAAGAAGCGATACTATCAAATTCATTCAGAAATTCTTGAAGCATGTTATGTTGACCTCGTACCTGGGGATGGTACCACACT
>JBKJHR010000168.1:0-6010 GCA_046598695.1 Kapaibacterium sp. (SeqCode) | reverse complement strand
ATGCACTCCGTTTGCCGATCGGGCAGAAAGAAGTGCTCGATACATTCTCGTATGAGACGATCAAGAAATTCTATCATGATTGGTATCGCCCTGATATGATGGCAGTGATCGCTGTTGGTGATTTTGATGTGGCGCAGATGGAAGAGATGATCAAGACGCGCTTCGGCAGACTCGTCAATCCACAAGGTGAACGCGAGAGAACAAAATATAGCGTCCCAAATCATAGCGATATGTTCGTTGCCACGGCAACCGACAAAGAGCTTCCCGGGGCAAGCGCAGAGATCTATTTCATGCGTGATGAGACGAAGCAACGCACCGTCGGCGATTACCGCGCCGAGATCGCGGGGCGTCTCTACGATGCGATGATCAATGACCGTATGCAGGAGATGGCGCAGAAGCCTGATGCGGCATTTACGTATGGTTATGCGAGAGATGGAAATTTCTTGGGCGATAAGCGCGGATATATATTGAATGTCGGAATGAAATCCGAATCGCTTTCCAAAGGCTACGAAGCAATTTTGAAAGAAGCCTTCCGCGTCAAGCAGCATGGATTTACTGCAACAGAATTAGAACGCCAGAAAAAGGAAATGATGGCGGGCATTGAGAGTGTCTATAAAGAGCGCGATAAAACAGAGTCACGTTCGTTCGTACAAGAGTATCTTAGTAATTTCTTGGAAGAAGAGCCATATCCGGGCATTGCATACGAATACGAACTCTATGAAAAATATCTTCCTCTTATCTCGTTGCAAGAGGTCAATGCACTCAGCGAAGTGCGCATGGGTAAAGGCAATCGCGTCGTTACTATCTCTGCACCGGACAAACCAGAGTTCCGAGTGCCGAGCGAAGCAGAAATTCGTAATTTATTGAATCGTTCAGAAGCCGCGCAATACAGCGCATACGAGGATAAGATCACGGACCTTCCGTTAATGCCCGTGCTTCCGAAAGCGGGGAAGATCGTTGCGACCAAAGAGCGCAAGGCGATCGGCGTAACCGAATGGACGCTCTCGAACGGAATAAAAGTTGTCGTCAAGCCGACGGACTTTAAGAATGATGAAATACTAATTCAAACACAAGCGCCGGGCGGTACGTCACTTGCATCGGATGATAATTATATATCTGCCGAGCAGAGTGCTGGCATTATGTCTGTCTGCGGACTTTCAGGATTTGATGCTATTGCATTGCAAAAACTTCTGGCAGGAAAAACCGTGAGTGTGAATCCCACCATCGGGCAATTATCACAAGGTTTTTCGGGCAGTGCGGCTCCGAAAGATCAAGAGACGATGTTCCAATTGTTATATCTGTATGCAACGTCTCCACGCAAAGATCCCGATGCATTCAATGCCTACATGGCAAAGTATAAATCATATTTGGAGAATCGTACGAACGATCCGAATGCAGCATTCACCGATACCTTGCAAGTAACGATGACGAACTATCATTATCGTACACGTCCTTTCACGATGGATCTGTTGAAGGAAGTGAATCTCGATAAAGCACAGACATTCTTCTCTCAGCGCATGAGCGATATGAGCGGCACGATCGTCTATATCGTTGGCGCGATCAATATGCCACAATTGAAGAAGTATGTGGAGACCTACATCGCAAGCCTTCCCGGTGGCAAGCACAAAGAGACATGGAAAGATATTGGCGTGAATCCACCGAAGGGATATATTGAGAAGACCGTGAGGAAAGGCGTTGAACCGAAATCAAATGTGCGTATTATTCTCACTGGCGCATTCGACTATACACCAGAGAATAGATTCTACATGCAGACAATGGCAGAAGTGCTTTCGATCAAATTACGCGAAAGTCTGCGCGAAGAAAAAGGCGGCGTCTATGGCGTTGGTTGCCGCGCAACACCAAGCCATTGGCCCAAGTCAACCTATGCGCTTTCGGTAAGCTTTGGTTGTGCCCCAGAGCGTGTGGATGAGTTGGTTGCAGAAGTCAATCGCAAAATTGATACGATGTTGATGAAAGCACCGGAAGAAACCTACGTCACGAAGGTCAAAGAGATCGCAAAGCGCGAGCTCGAAACGAACATGAAGGAGAATCGTTTTTGGCTTGGCACGTTGAGTCAGTACTATTTCAACGGCGAAAACCCCGAAGACATCTTAAAGCGCGGTGCACTCATCGAAGGGCTCAATGCGCAGAAGATATTCGATGCGGCGAAGAAGTATTGCAATAAAGCAAATTATGTCAAAGTGGTGTTGTATCCAGAAAAGAAACAGTAGCGCAGGCTCTTAGCCTGCGAGGGGCTGGTGGGGTTGGAGTCTCAGGCTAAGAGCCTGAGCTACCGACGCGTTGTTTGTTGTTTTTTAAAAAATTAATTAAATGACAGATCACTTCGCATGGTCACATCAAACGCACTATTTGTCACAAGACGTAATTTGCCTCATTGGCAAATTGGAGGAAGTATCTATTTTATTACTTTCCGGTCTGCGCGAGGCGTCCTTCCTATTTCTGCATTAGAGCTTATCAAGAAACATATCCTTTATGACCATCATAAAAGATATATGTTGTATTTTGTCGTCATCATGCCTGACCATGTTCATCTATTGTTACAGCCACAAAAAAATATTAACGATGAGTATTTTTCATTAAAAGAGATACTGCAAGGTATAAAAGGAGCCAGCGCCCGTAGCATAAACATCGCTTTAGCAACGACGGGTAAAGTATGGCAAGCAGAGAGCTTCGATAGAATCATGAGAGATGAAGAGGAGTTTGCGGAGAAATGGAATTATATGTGGAGTAATCCCATCAAAGCAGGACTTGTAAACTCCGAAGAAGAATATCCATTTTATGTACATCCTCCAATTTAGGTAGCGCAGGCTCTTAGCCTGCGAGGGATTGGTAGCACAGGCTCTTAGCCTGTGTGGGATTGGAGTCTCAGGCTAAGAGCCTGAGCTACCGAGAGCCTGAGCTACCGATTTGTTGATTGTTGTTGTATCAATGTGATCGCTTCTTCGGCGGTCTGTACTTCCCATGTTTTCAGATCTTTTGCGCTGGGAGATTTGATCGCTACGATGATCTTGCCTTCTTTGTATCCGCACATCTTCGCGATGCGGCTATCCCAATCTAAGATTACGCCAACCTTTGACTCTTTCTTAAAGCCTCTACGAAAAAGCCATTTGAATATACCTGGTACATCGGGCAATGCGGCGACGGGGATGATCTTGATATTCTCTTGTGCAGGAGAGCTGTGGAGATGATCTTCGGGGGCAGTGTAGGAGCCGTTGAAGGTTTTGTGAAGTGCAGTGCCGATGAGCTTTGCATTGTCAGCAGCTTCTTTATCGGCGATGACCATCACAAATGGCTTTTGCGAAAAGGTCTGCCATTGTACTTCTTCGCCGAATTGATCTTCGGCAGGGTCGTCACCAAGGGCGGAGAGAAGTGTTGCCCATGAGAGCAAGAAAAGCGATAAGATGTGCATAGGATCAGAATATAAATATATGTATCAGCCCTGTAGAACGAAATTTTGAGGGGCAGGTTTCAGCCTATACCCCAAATCTCCCCTACCGATGTTTCGGAATACTTTTGCGGCAATCTGACGTTTCACCTATTATAGAACTTACCGAGAGAATTATGAACACGACATTTTCGCAAGTTGTAGATGAAATATACGGGTTGGAAGTCGCTGAGCAACAAGAGCTTCGCGACATCCTCGATGAGATCATTGCCGATGCCCGTAAGAAAGAAATTGCCGGAGCCTATTCCGAAACACTCAGCGAAGAGAAGGAAGGCAAACTCTATCGCGCTACGTCAGTCGGTGATGCGATGAAGTTTCTGCGAAACGATTGATGGAGATCATTATCTCATCTGCGTTTAAGCGTTCATTCAAGAAATTAGTAAAGATATTTCCTGATCTTGATCTCTTACTCGAAGAAAAATTAGGTGTTTTTCAAAATGATCCTTTTGACCCCACTTTGCGAAATCATAAGCTGCATGGTGATCTCAAAAATCTCCGAGCAATTAGTATAGCATATGATCTGCGAGTGATATATTATTTCGATAAAGAGAACAATGCTGTCCTCACCGATATTGGTGACCATAAGAGAGTCTATTAATTCCACTGTATATATCCCAAGTCTCCCTAACACATGTGTGGGGAGATCTAGAGGGGGCTCCCCAACCGAAAACTCATCCTCGACATCCCACTCTCTTCTTTGCACTTATAGAGTGTAAGATCGGAAGTAATATAATAACCTGTTCCATAGCGATCGTACTTCGCTTCGTGATACGTCGCTTGTTTGTAGGCAAGTAAGAATGCGCTTATCGGGAGTGATGCTGATTGCGGAAGCGCGGCGATGCCGGCATGAAGAATATAATGATCGTCATTCGCTGAAGCGTCGGAGCATCCGCATGTGCTTGTCATCGCAGGTTCGGTTGCGAATGATAATTTTTCAAGCGGCAGTGAACCCACTGCTTGCGATGGAATGACAGATGTAAGCGACGGGACTTCCGTCCACGGATCAGATGGGGTGTTGCGATAACGAAGATAGAGTGGAGACATGGTGGTTGTGAAAGTATGAAATATGAAGTATGAATGGAAATGCAGTTTGGATTACAACAGCGTAAAAAAATACTTGCCTTCGATGACGAATGAATACCGCGTATCTTTCGAGTCAATGTTTGCGGGTTTTATTCCCGTGATGATCGCGAGTTCGATGCGATAGGTTTCGCCGAGGGCGAGGATGGGCGGAGCATAGACGCTTGTGAAGAATTGCTCAGCGAGCTTCACATCATCCGAACGCGTCAGATATGCAAGATTCCCTTTGAGATGATCTTGCCTATAATTGATCTCGATGCGGAAATCTTGCTCGCCGAATGTCGGTGCGCCAGTGAAGGTATATGCCGTGTAGCGCGTCGCACCGAGCGAGACCATAAACGACGGAAAGCTTGATGCGGGGATGCGTTTTAATTCGCCGCCTTCTATATATATCCATGCGGTAAAGAGGTTGAGTTGGTTCTTGAGCGATACGCGGAAGTTTTGTTCGCGGGTCATGGTCGTGTTGAGTGGTTTGTGAAAAGTGATTTCAATATGACGAAATGATGAATCAGCAAAAAAAATGTGTATCTTTGTAGTGATTTCATTAATCAATTATTTCGTATGTCATTCGATCCTACCGTATTTAAGGCGAATCAGAAAGCAGCATGGGAAAGTGTTGCAGATGCTTGGCATAATGGCATTGCTCGTTCGCTTGCCCTCGTTGCCGAAGATGTTGCGCATGATGCGCATATTCCAACCGGAAGTCATGTGCTTGATCTTGCAACCGGCGATGGCGTCGTCGCATTTGCGGCGTATAAACGAGGTGCGGGAAGCGTGATCGCTTCGGACCTTGCTTCGACCTTCGCGCCTATCATCGAGGAACATGCCGAGAAGATCGATGCCGTTGGCAACATCACGTTCGCCACCGTTGATATGGAAGATATTCCGTATGCCGAGCATATCTTCGATGCCGTGACGTGCCAATTCGGATTGATGTTCGTGCCGCATCGAGCAAAGGCATTCTCCGAGATCCATCGGGTTCTTAAGCATGAAGGAAGTTTCACCGCAGCCGTATGGTCTGCGATGGAAAAGAACGAGCACTTCGCAGAGTACTTCATGATGCTTTCGAGCTTCATGCCAAAGCCACCCGAAGGGACACCGACCATGTTCGGATGCGGCATCCCTGGGCTGATGAAGGCAGAAGTTGAAGCAGCAGGATTTGTCAACTACACAGAAAAAGAAAAGGAAATGGTATTCCGCAGTACTGATCTTGATGAAGCGTGGGAATCATGGAGCAATGTTGGTCCCTTCCGATATGCGTTGGCGAATATGCCCGAAGAAAAACAGGCTGATGTAGAAGCTGCTGTTCGGCAATACCTGAAAGCACATCAGACACCATCGGGCACAGTAGAAGTACCTGCAAAATATATCTTGTTCCGTGCGGTGAAGCCGTGAGCATTAAATAGGTATTCTCCGATACGGCGCAAGCAATGCCATGTGCCTATCCGATAGATCAACGTAGCG
>JBKJHR010000052.1:0-12702 GCA_046598695.1 Kapaibacterium sp. (SeqCode) | reverse complement strand
AAGAGCGGCAACGTGATTCGCATGCTTTACATCATAGCCGCAGATCTCGCCAAGATGCCTGACACTTTGCTCACGCACATTGCGGAGTTTGACGTGGCGACGTTCCGAGCTTGGGCGGCGGTTATGCAAAAAGTCGTAGATCACTCCTTCGCGCAATGCGTAGCTTGAGATCATCATCTCCTTGATGCCAAGCAAACGCATGGACTCCATCAGGATGAGTGCACCGCCAAGAATAATATCAACTCTGCGTTCGTCAAGCCCTGGAAGCTTCTTCCGTTCACTTGGGGAAGGAAGGGCAATGAGTGTTCGGACAACATCTTTTACTTCATCATACGTAAACGTAAACTTATTCAGCCTTTCGGGAGAGATAGGGGAGAGAGGTTTGCGTTTCGATGCAATGATCGCGGCAATGCTTTGCGCTGTACCGCTTGAGGCAACAGCGACCTCGAAGCCTCGCTTCTTAATTTCGCGTGCGGCAGATGATAACTCTCCAACAATATATTTTCGTGCTTCTGTGACTTGCTCTGCTGTTGGACGATCTGTCAATCTGAAACGCTTTGACATTCTGATCGCCCCAAGTTTGAGGCTGGCGATAAATTTGACGTTCGCGCGTTCGCCGATGGCATATTCCGTAGAACCACCTCCAATATCAATGGCAAGTATCTTTTTATTATAGAGCGGCAACGCTTGGAGAACGCCAAGATAGATCAAGCGTCCTTCTTCAGAACCAGAAACGACTTCGACGGTAATGCCAAGCTCTACTCTCACGCGTCGGAGAAATTCATCTTGATTTTCCGCTTCACGTATCGCGCTTGTAGCAATGGCTCTAACGGCTTTGACTCCGCGGGCATCCATTGTCACCTTAAAGTGACGAAGAGCAACGAAACCGCGCTCCATTGCCTCACGAGTGAGATACTTCATATCTGCGCCGCTTTCGCCAAGGCGCACCATTTCCTTTTCGCTTGCTAAAATACGAAACGCCCCATCGGGTTTGGTATCGGCAATGACAAGATGAAATGAGTTCGTCCCTAAGTCTATGGCGGCAAGGCGCATATTATTGTATCTCCTTAAAATCTGCGTCTTCGATATTCTTCGTATCGATCACGTTCTTTTCTTTCTTCGCATTTGCGACCCATCCACTCGGTTTCGGTTTTGCCTTCGGCTGAGGTGGGCGGTTATATGATTTCAAGTTACCACTGAGTCCTTCTTTGAATGGCTCAATGATCCGACGAAAGATCGTCAGAATGATAATGAAGGAAATGATAACGAGCAAAAAGACTTTCATCAGCTTTTCTCCTCATCTATCGGCGTAAAGAACGGCTCACCGGTTGTTAAGTATTCTATTGGTGGATAGGGCGTTCTCGTAATTGCATCAACGAGGATGTTGAAATGTGCTTGATTGCTAAGAAAATCAAATTGATCACAATTTGCAACGATCAACCGTGAATCACGATAATGAAAGAAGAACGTATTATATGCATTCACGATCTCTTCCAAGTATTCGCGTGTGATATTCTTCTCGAAGTTACGCTCGCGTCGTTTGATGTTGCGTTGAAGGGTGTTCACGCTTCCTTGCAAATAGATCACCACATCTGGTGACGGAACAGTCTTATAGAGAGCATACTGTACTTCGTCATAAAGCTTCAATTCATCCCTATTGAGATTGACTTCGGCGAAAATCCTATCTTTGTTGAAAAGATAGTCGCTGACAATGCTTTCATAAAAGAGATCAGAATGGATTAGCTCTTGTTGCTGGCGGTAACGCGAAAGAAGAAAGAATAGCTGTGTTTGAAATGCGAAACGACGACGATCGTCGTAGAATGTATGCAAAAAGGGATTCTCTTCGTATCGTTCAAGGATAAGTCGCGCATTGAAATGTAGGGAAAGCATCTCCGAGAGCGTCGTTTTGCCCACGCCGATAGGTCCTTCAACGGCAATGTATCGGATCTGTGGTTTCGGAGTTTTCATTGAATAGTCAACAGCAAAAGTATCATCATTGATAACGCCGATCTTTGAAGCTGGATTATGTATGAGTTCACCCATCGGTTAGTCGTCGTATGTCTTGGTCACTTTCTGTTAATGCCGTGCGAATCGATTGGATACTTTGCTGAAGAACCGGATGTACAAGATCTGCCGCGATTTCCGCAAGCGGTGCGATAACGAACAAGCGTTTATGCAATTCTGGATGCGGAATAGTCAAATCTGTATCAGCAATAATAAAATTATCGTAAAACAAAATATCAAAATCAATCTCACGCTCATGCCACCGTTCTCGCTGCTGACGCCCAAGTTCTTGCTCGAGTGCTTTCAGCTTCTGATGCAGAACATGCGGTGCTTCGAGCGTAGAAACTGCCACGACAGCATTCAGAAAGTCCGCTTGCGCTGCGAAGCCGACGGGCGAAGTTTCGTAGATCCCGCTTTCTGCCATCACTGTCCACCCTGCTTTTAACGCATCAATAGCTTCGCGCATTCGCTCCATGCGTGGCTCAATATTTGTCCCGATACCAATATAGGCAATGTGGTAGTGCATTATCTCGTGGCTTTTGCTTCCACTTCAACGTACCTAACCTCTGCTTCGATTGGCGCAGTCATTTTTCGTACACGAACTGTAACGTCATTCACTCTCTCTTGACTACGAATGATCGCTGTACAAATATCGGATGCAAGCATCTCGATCAAGTTATAGCTTTTGCCATCGGAGATGGTCTTCACCAATTCAATAAGCGCAGTATAGTCAACCGTCTCGCGCAGTTCATCGGTTATAACGTCAGAAGCAAGTGCGACCTCAACATCAAACTCAAAGCTACCGCCAAGCTTCTTCTCGAAGTCATAGACACCGTGATAGGCGAAAATTTTGAGTGCTTTGATCCGAATCCACATAGAGAAAATATCTTTTATTTATAGCGCTTCATCCAGGTCACTTGCCGTTTCGCATATTGGCGAGTGCGAATAATTATCTGCTTCCGAGCATCTATCAGATCCATCCTTTCGGTAGCTACATCAGCCAGCTCTTTATAACCGATAGCTCGCATAGCAGGCATTTCAGTTGTTATCCCACTTTCAAGCAGCCTCTTTACTTCACCAAGCCAGCCAAGAGCAAGCATTTCGTCAATGCGGACTTCAATGCGTTGATGTAATTCCTCTCGTGGAACATTCATTACCGTGCATTTCGGTTCGTGCTCGAACGGCTCAGGCTTCATTTCCCGTGCAACGCCAAGCGGAATACCCGATGCGTAGAAATGCTCGTATGCTCGTTTCATCCGAATCGGATTTTTCTCTCTCTCCACTTGCTTATAGAGAGAAGGGTCGAACGTCAGAAGATTATTGAACATCTTCTCATATCCAAGCTCTTTGAATTCTTGTTTATATCTATTGCGAGCTTCTTCAAGCACATCCTCTGATACATCGATCCCTGATATTCCAAAGAACAGTGCATCAATATAGAAGCCTGTACCACCAACTACGATCGGCGTATTGCCACGTGAAATAATATCACGAATTGCATTTTGCCCTGCACGAGAATACTCTGCCGCTGTGTATCGCTCCGTCGCATCAAGAATATCAATAAGATGGTGCGGTATGCTTTCTTGTACCCGCTTCGATGGCTTTGCCGTGCCTATATCAAAGTGACGATAGAGTTGAAAAGCATCAGCGTTCACGATCTCTATCTTCGGATCAGCTGCGGCACGTTCCAAAACCAACGCTGTCTTGCCCGAAGCCGTCGCTCCCGTAATGACCTCGATCTGCATGGGCGTTATGCTTCCTGCTTCCAGCCTTCTTTGCCGATCAGCGGGACGAATTTGAACTCCGGCAATTCCTGTACGGCAAGTTTGCCTTCAGCCGAACGAATAAGATACATCTTCTGCACATCACGTTCTCCGATAGGGATGATCAGTCTGCCACCATTTGGATTCAATTGCTTGACCAATGGCTCCGGCACATCGGGCGCACCGGCAGTCACGATAATTGCATCATAAGGAGCATACTCATCCCAACCGAGCGTTCCGTCGCCACCACGTGAGATGATGTTATGATAACCAAGTGAGTCAAATCTCTTTCGTGCTTTTTGTAATAGAGGAATATGTCGCTCGATCGTATAGACTTGACACCCCATCTCTGCAAGAACAGCGGCTTGATAACCAGAACCCGTACCGATCTCTAAAACCCGTTCACCTTTTTTTAGATCAAGTGCTTCCGTCATATATGCGACGGTAAATGGCTGTGAGATCGTTTGTTCATTTCCGATGGGAAGGGCAGTATCCTCGTACGCACGTCTTGCAAAATGCCCTTCGACAAAATTTTCTCTCTCAATAGCATTCATTGCCCGAAGCACGCGCTCATCGGTAATGCCACGGCTCCGCAAGAAGGAAAGAAGCTCCGTCCGTTCATGAGTATGCCTATTTGTCGCTGTGCGCAGCATTGTCTTTTCAGTATATATCATGTATTATCTATCAAATCCTTCGCGCGATTCAAGTGCATAATCTCTCGTTGTGCGTACTACCTCTTCCGCAGATGGTGGAGCAACAGGTCCTGTTATCGCAGCAGATATCTTTGCTCGCAATTCAGCCGATGTAAGGTTCAAAGCCAATTTACCTGATTGTGCAAAAGCAAATTCACCAGTCTCTTCTGAAACAACAAGTGCAATAACATCCGCTTGTTCCGAGATGCCAAGCGCTGCTCTGTGGCGTGTGCCGAGGTTCTTCTCGCCGATAGACTCCACTCCCGAGAGCGGCAATGTGCAACGAGCCGCCTCAATATACCGATCTTTAATAACCACAGCACCGTCATGCATAGGACTGCGCTTATTAAAAATGGAGATCAAAAGCTCTTTACTAAGTTGTGCATGAAGTGCCAAGCCCGTATCAACGAAGAGTTTTATATCTGTTGTACGAATGATAATAATGAGTGCCCCTTCATGGCGTGCACGTAGTTCTTCAAATGCGCGAATGATAACATCGGCATATTCATTTACATCCGTACGAATGAAGAACTTGACGATGGGATTACGACCAAGGAACAGAAGTAATCTCCGAAGCTCTGGCTGAAAGAGAACAATAAGCGCAATGACCCAAATGTCCGTTAGCGTTTTTAATATCCACGAAAGTGCTCGCATATCTGCCGCACGGGCAACAAGCGATGCAATGATAACAAGAACAAGACCCAAAAATACTTGCGCCGCGATCGTGCCACGCATTGCTACATACAAACGATAAAAAAGGAACGTGACGAGAAGGACATCGAGGATGTCTATCCATGTAACACTGACAAAGCCTATCTGAAAGACTTCCATGAATACTCTAGGTTCTCGTTATGCCGTTGGGGGCGTTGCCTTCTTCAATGTGGGCGGCTCAGTGCTTCGCGATGCCGTCGGGTCATGTGCTTCGTTATATTTTTCATAGGCATCAATGATCTCTCGTACAAGCCTATGACGAACAACATCTCCCTTGTTGAAATACACAAATGCGATGCCTTCAATTCCTTGTAATATCTCTTGAATTTGCACAAGCCCGGATTGGCTCTTTGATGGCAGATCGATCTGCGTTACATCGCCCGTTACAATAGCTTTCGAGCCTTGTCCCATGCGGGTCAAGAACATCTTCATCTGCATCGTCGTCGCATTCTGTGCTTCGTCCAAGATGATGAAGGAGTTGTTCAGCGTTCTACCACGCATATATGCAAGCGGGGCAACTTCCACTGTTCCACGTTCAATATAGGTCTTTAGCTTTTCGAGCGTGAGCATCTCGGCAAGCGCATCATAAAGTGGTCGAAGATATGGATCGACCTTTTGTGACAGATCACCTGGCAAAAATCCTAAGCTCTCACCGGCTTCAACGGCAGGGCGAGCTAAGATAATGCGATTGACCTCACGGTTCTTCAGCGCAGCGACTGCCATTGCGACAGCAAGGTACGTCTTACCTGTTCCGGCAGGTCCGATCGCAAAGGCAATATCATTCTTCTTGACGGCTTTGAAGTATTCGATCTGCGTCGGAGTCCTCACACGGACAGGATTGCTATGTGTGAAGAGCACAATAGATTCAAGGTCGCTATATCCTTGCGAAACGTTCTTCCCGCTTGATACCATGTCAATGATCGTTGTCACATCATTGCGAGACAACTTGCCCATTTTCTTCAAGACGAAGGACAATTCATTGAAGACTTTTTCTATCAGCGCCACCTCTTCGGGTGCGCCCTGCAGTATTATCGTATCACCTCGTGCGACAACATTTGCATCGAAGCGTTGATCAATCATGCGTAAAAACTCATCTTGTGCTCCGAAGAGCGCTTGGACTTCACTCGGAGAGACCCTTATTTTCTTCTCAACAACTTGCATAGTAGTATGTATGATTTTGGCAGAAAACAAAAGACCGTCTCGCCGCAAGCGGTGAGACGGTCTTTGATAATGCTACGAATAAATAGTCTTTACCGTATCGTTACTTCCTCGTTGTTCGGAGTGAATTAACGGCGGCGGTGACGATAGCCCGTCATATCCTTATCAGCTTCGGTGACTTCCGATTTTGGAATTGTCAACTGCTGACCTGGGAAGATAAGATCTGGGTTCTTGATCTGATCGCTATTCGCGCGCCAAATTTTAGGCCATGCGAATGGATCGTTATACATTTCTGGCTTCTTGGCAATGTTCCAAAGGCAATCGCGATCCTTGCGCCATGTACCAACTGTGTACATTGTGTTTGCAGGAATCATGCCCTTTTTCATGGTCATGAAGCTATTCGAGAGTGCCATCACACGAGCGCGATGATCGGGGATGAGCACGATCTTCTGGCTGCGCAAATAACGAATCTCTTGCTCGAGTGCATCAACACGTGCCTTGTTCTGTCCCTGCTGTGCAGGTGACATCGAACGAAGAGCGCCCATCTCCTGCTCAGCACGGGTCAAACGTTCGCGGTAGGCATTGTAGCCATTGCGATCGGTGCCGCACATTGCATAGAGATCATCAATGCATTTCGTGTTATCAGCCATGCGTTGCTGAATATCAGCCTGCGCTCTGGAGATAGCATCATTCGTCATTCTAAGTTCAGATTCAAGTGAGGTGATCTGCGCACGTCGTGCGGCGATCGTTGAATCAGCTTGATCCTTCGTGAAATTCTCTGGATACTGTGCGAACACAGAACCTGCGAGACAGATCACAAGGATAGCGGTAAACATCATTGTTGCTTTTTTCATATTGTTTCCTTCTTAATATGTGATCTGAATTATTTCTTGCCTTTTTTCTTCATGGTCTTAGGCTCTGGTGCAGGAGGCGGTGGTGGCGGGTTCCACTCATTCGCATCAGACCAGATATTGGGCCATTGTGTCAAGCCTTCGCGCACGGCGGCTGTTTGCCTTTGGCAATCAGCGAGGTCGCGGTCTTGAGCAGCAAGTTTGGATTGTAAATCGCTTAGTGTGTTTTTGGCTCGATCGAGTTCGGTCTGCAACCGTCCACGATTTTGATCAAGCTCACGAAGCGTCTTCATTTGTTCCTCCGTTGCTTTGTTCGAGCAGCTCGTTAAACTGAGCGACGCGACCAAAGCAAGCCCGAGGAAGGATGAGAGCGTTCTTCTTGATAGCATAAGTATTCTCCTTCGTATTATGAAAATGTCTGGTGTTCAATATATTACTGATGCAAAGATACAACAATTATTGACCACCACCCCCAAACTCATGCAAATATAATGCCACCGAGGGCGGAACTTGTTCCGGTAGAAAGGGAGATGGGATAGTTCTTTGTAATAGAAATCATGTAATTGGTTCGTTTCTTTAGTAACTGATTCAAAATGGAAACTTAGCAAGCAGGTGGTGAGGAGCATAGAGTACTTTATTATTGGTATTATGTCGGCAATAAACCCCTCACATTGCTTTCTAATATGCATAGCAATCTGAACCTCACTGATATGGAGACCTGCTACAAGGCATTCCGTATCGGGATGTTGCGGAAGATCACTCTCCAAGAAAAACGTTTTGGGTTCGAGCCGAAGATCACAGTAAAAGTCGCAAAATTATCACAATCGGAAAATGTCCGCATCTTTGAAGTCGGCATATCCTATAATGGACGCAGCTACGACGAAGGCAAGAAAATTGGTTGGGAAGACGGTTTTAGTGCGCTCAGGTGCATTATCAAATATAATCTTTTTACTTAAACGCATTTTTGATGGTTGAGAAGGGAACGACGTAAGGGCGAAAGAAGTTGAAATGCTTCCGCGAATTACAACGCAGGAGGGGTGGCCGAGTGGCTGAAGGCAACGGTTTGCTAAACCGTCATAGTTCGCAAGAGCTATCGGGGGTTCGAATCCCCCCCCCTCCGCACTTTTGAATGGGTTTATTTAGTTGGTATCCCGCCCTGCCTCTTGGAGATTCCATTGTTATTCTGATAGAAAAAGTCACAGTATTGTCTGACTCCTTAAACAATCGGTGTTATTTTTGCATCTGAGCAAACAGACGAACACTGATGATCCCTAAAAATCTTTTACCTTTTACAGTACTTCTAGCACTTCTTTCTTTCGCCTGCTCAAAGAAAGAGACTGCCTCTAAACCTGCACAGAAAGATTCTGTCAAGGCGACACAGCCATCACAGGCACAAGTCAATAAGCTGTTTTTTGAAGAATCTGGGAAATTCTACTCAGCCAACATGGATGGCAGCAACATCGAAATGCTGCTGAAGTGCATTGATCCTTCCGCCTCTCCTGACGGCAAATTCGTTGCTTATACCGATTATGGCAAAAAAGGCGAACGACGTATAGCAATGTACGAAATAGCTACGAAAACGAAGAGGGTCTTTACCTCAATACCGGATAGTAATAGCTACGGTCCGGTGCTTTCCCCTGATAGTAAGCACATCCTTTTCAACCATTTTTTAGGCTCAAATTGGGCTATCGCTTCGCTCGATGCTGACGATAAGAATTTTCGTATCATTACCCCTCAGTCAGTGAATGACAGATTCTCTGGGTACTATTCCCCTTCATGGCTGCTTGACGGTTGGGGCTTCATCTGCCACAACCTTGATACAGCCTACGCCTTTTCGCCGACGGGTAGCCTTCTGGAGAAGCATGTAATGAAGGTACTTGTGCCTATTGAGGAATATGGAATCTCTAGTGCTTCCCATCTTTTTTCAGACCCAGCGAACCATAGAATCTTTATTGAGGCTGGCTCGGATGAGGAAGACGGTATTGAGATCGAACACTATGGTATTTTCGTCTATGATACTCAGTCCAAGAGATCGAACCAAATCAGCCCCGATAGCCTTCACGCATGGGATCCGCATTGGTACGAAGCCGAGAAGAAATTCTTCTTTAGAGGCTATTCCAACGCTGATCTGAAAGCGGCACGTAGGAAATCTGAATGGGGGCAGGCAGATTGGAAAATGTACTCTGTCAACGCTGATGGCTCCGATCTGAGGGTCATCTTTGATTCAAAGTCTATCAGAAAGACCAAATAATTTACACGTAACCACACATAACCTATGAACATCATCTTTCGAGAGGCATACTGGGGATCGCTGATCATCCTCGCTGGCATTCTCCTTATCTTGCGCAACGTCCTAAAGGTGGATATTCCCGTCATGGGGATTATCATACCTGTCGTTATTATCTCTATTGGGGTAGCGATGCTAACGGGGTCAAAGGGTAGCCCTCTGCATATTCGCGGCAAGGATGCTGTTTTCAGCGAGGGTCGATATGAAGCCAATAGCGAAGACGCTGAGTATAACGTCGTTTTCGGTAAGGGCGTCTATGATCTGCGGAGCATCAAGCCTACGGATAAGGATGTACATATAGAGCTGAACACCGTTTTTGGTGGCTCAGAGATATTCATCAGTGCTGAGACACCCATGATCGTTACGATTTCGAGCGTTTTCGGCGGAGGCAAATTCCCGGACGGAAGTAGTATATCTTTCGGTGAGCGGTCCTACAAGACCCCAGCATATCGAGAAGGTGAGCCATGCGTCAGAGTCAAGGCTGATGTCGTCTTCGGAGGCATTGATGTACGCATCCGCACCGATTCAACCAGCTTTTAAGGAGTATAACCATGTTCAAACACTCATTCTTCGGCATTTTCCTCGTTATTATTGGGGCATTCTTGCTTCTGCGCAATGTCCTCGATATGGACATCCCCTTTTGGGACTTCGTTTTCCCACTTCTGCTTATCATGTGGGGAGCCAGTATGCTCATAAACAACCTCTCAAAGATCAAAAAACAGTGATTTTAGCATAGGTGCCTACAATTTACACATAGGAAGACCCTCTCTCCATGTGTTTTTTTGATCCTACTTTAAAAAAATATGGGGCTGTCGTTTCCGACAACCCCATGCCATGTTTCTTCGATGTGGGAGGCATTCTTGTCATGCCATCATAGGGCTATGCAAGACACCGGTTTTGTTTGATTCATCTTACCACAAATGAACCCTTGTTTGATAAAGCAATCTAGAACTTATTTCTTCTCAATTGACCCGAAAACGGAAAACTTAAAACTCGTTTGCATCAACAATCACTATACCACCACCGCCAGGCACTGTTATCGGCGAAGCCAACGGTGCTGTTGTGCTCTGACTTGCGATCGTGTTGTACTGATCTGCTGTAATGTGGATCGTTGATCCAGCTGGTGCAGTTCCAAACATCGTATTGATAAACATCATGAGGGCGGCGATGAATGTCATGTGCGTAAGTCAGTTAATTAGTGCGTTAAAAAATGCTTGTTTGTTGATTGTGATACAAAGTTACGGGATGATGGGGGGATTCTTAGGAACAGATGAGGACTTTATCTCACGGGGAAAAAGATGCATAAACGCACCTTTTTCCCGCGCAAGAAGGGAGGCGAATCAATTGAGAAAATCATCCACGTTCCGTAACTATATACGAAACAAACTTTTACAGGCAGAATACCTATAAACTCATTTTTTAACGAATTTAACTAAAAAGTCACATTTTACGATGCAAAAACCCTCAAAAAACACTACTTTTTCTTCATAGATCATCAGAAAATCTCTGATTGAATCGGTAGGACGGCTTTATAATCCGTCTAAAACTACCAAAACGAGTCAAATCACCAGTGGCGTGGACTTTCGTCCGCGATTCAATAACCTGAAAATTGGGGGTTGGGAAAACGCGGACGAAAGCCCGTGTCATTGAAAAACTTGAAATCTCTGATACGCCTAATGCGCAATACATAGTCTCTCTCATAGTCTGCTCTCAGCAAAAAAAAACAGCGATCCTCAACTAGGGGGTTGGGTCACCTAAGGCTAAAATGAAATGTTGTTACGACAGCAGAACAGCTAAAAAAGGCGCTCCCCTTTCTCAGGAGGGAACATTAAACCGTGCGATTTGTAGTTGTTCTCAATTGATTCTATACAAAAATACCATAAGCGAAGCATGAAACACTAATCTTCATTCGAGAATTTATCACATCGTTATTTGGTTAGAATAAAGCAGATAGCAGTACTTAGCACCGAACAGGATAATGTCTGTTGTAGGTTAAGCTGTTTATTTGCAACATATTAACGGATTGATTATTTATTATGCAAAGTCTCAGAGAAATCACACAGATCATCTCCAGATTAAAGACAACAAAGCTAGAAGTTGTGGATGAATTGCCGGATATTGACTCAAAAGACAACATTTCGAAGCTTTTAGCCGGAATTAAGACAGGCATAGTGACCACTGATCAAAAAGCCGCTGAGTTGATCTATGGCACGACCTACCTTGATTCAAAGTACACTACATTAAAAGGTAGGTTAAGGGTAAGGCTCTTGAACACCCTTTTCTTCTTGGATATAACCCCCCCCGCACAAACGATATACGCGGAGGGTGCATATAAAACATATAAACATGTATTCTGGGTAAAAACACTACTATTTCTAGGTGCGAGAAATACGGCAGTTAAGCTTGCCGAAAAAACAGTTAGACTTGCACAAAAATTTAGCCTGACAAATGAAGCTGTTTATCTATTGGCTGATTTACGTTATCAAGCTAGCATCACTGCTGCGAGAAACGATTTTGAACATTATGATAAAATTCTGAAAGAAGAATTAGCAAACCTGCTAGGCGAGATAGCTGCAAAAGAATACTATGAAAGGATCGTATTAGAATTTGCAAAGTCGTCAGAGGAGCGTCCGGACTTAAGTGGTATTGTGCTCGGATATATGAAGGACCTTGATGCATTTTGGCCAAAACCGAATTCTTACGAGTTCCGAAGATGGAATTATCTTGTAAGAATATTTGGATACCAAATTCGTCAAGAATATGCTTCCGCAATTAAAGAGTGCACTGAATCTGAAAAATATCTTTTACAATACCCAGAACTGTCTTCTAATATTCGTCTTGGTGAAATTGTAGTTCAAAAACTTTCATGTCACCTTCAACTGCGACAATTTGATGAAGGAGAGGCAACTGCTCTCAGATGTGCAGAACTGTTTAGGAATGGCACAAATTCTTGGTTTGCCTATATGGATACTTATTTTCTTCTTGCAATGAATACATTGCATTTCGAAGAGGCTAAAAGCATCTATGACCAAGTATCACAAAACGCTAGGTTTAGTTTTCAGCTTGAGCAAACAAAAGAAGTTTGGAAAATTTATGGTGCTTTCCTAGAGTTTGCATTAGGCACATTACCTGACAACAAAACGAAAAGAGGAACTACTGTTTTTGAAATTTCTAA
Source organism: Kapaibacterium sp. (SeqCode) (assembly GCA_046598695.1). GTDB lineage: Bacteria > Bacteroidota > Ignavibacteria > Palsa-1295 > Palsa-1295 > JBKJHR01. Next base: position 61 of record JBKJHR010000052.1, on the reverse strand, counting down.
ATTTTTGAAGGATGTTCCAAACTATAAGCAAGATAAGCGGGGGTATAATGTCTCAATTTTG
>JBKJHR010000024.1:0-5258 GCA_046598695.1 Kapaibacterium sp. (SeqCode) | reverse complement strand
GTCCAAAATGAAAGGGGCAGTATTTTATACACGAGTCCATGACCAGATCGTCTGGATGCCAAGCCCGAAAGGTATTTGGACACCAAACAATGTGCAAGAGGCAAGCTCCAAAGGAGCTGAAGTGACATTCTCTTTCGCTGCTCCTATTTCTACAACAATGAGCATTGATCTGACACAAATGTTGTCATATACTTCCGTCACGAATCTTACTGAGGGCTTGAATTATGGGAAAGAGCTGCCGTATTCTGTGCCGTTTCGCTTGGTAACAACAGCAACGATCGAACATACCATTGGCTCGTTTTCGGGGACATTCCGCTATAGATCTCCGAGAAATACTGACGCGGGAAATAACGAGACAACGCGATTGCCGTCTGTCAGCACGATAGATCTTTTTTACAAAACACCTATGATCTCACTTTTTTCATCGCTTCCAACAACTGTAGAACTTGGCGTCTCCAACATAACCAATGTACAATATGCGGAGATACCAAATTTCCCACAACCCGGAAGAATGATAAAACTTGGGATTCAATTTTCTACTAACTAATTAACACAATGAAAAAACACACACAAATACTGTTTCTTGCGCTGCTTGCAGCATTGACACTTTCTCTTTCGTCTTGTAGCGAAACCATTGACCCCAAAACAGGTGAGAATCCGAATGGGGATAGAAAGCTCTTCATCATAAACGAAGGAGGATTCGGAAAAGGGAATGCTTCGATGGATGTTTGGAATTTCAGTGATTCACTTTCCTCAGTCGCAGTAAAGACTGCTATTGGTGATGTTGCGAACGATGCTCAAATGATCGATGGCAAACTCTATGTGATTTTGAACGGATCGAGTAAATTGATCTCGTATGACCCTACTTCGCTTACAACGTTAGGCTCGATCCAATTTCTTTCAGGCACTGCACCTAACCGAATCGTAAAGACCGCTGAAGGCGAAGCGATGGTGACATTTCTCTATCGCAATGAAGTGGACGTCATTGATACAAAAGCGGATACGATAAAGTATCGTATCACTGTCTCCGGTGGCACAAAGGGGATCGGTGTTCTTGGCGGGAAGGCATACATATCAAATGACTCAAATGGTGTGTCAATTATTAATACGACCACTCGTGCAGTCACCGAAGTGAAAAATTTAGCAACAACGCCATACGATGTTATCGTTGATAGCACTCGGAATGCTATCGTACTTGTTGGCGTAGGCAATTTTGCGCCTGCGAAACCTTCGGACATTGTATGGATAAATGCGTCTGATAATTCTGTCTTAGGAAAGATCACCCTCGGAGTGGGAGACTTTTTCAACTCACTCTACCCATCTGTCGTTGGCAAAGACAAGATCTACCTTTTACTTGGCGATAGGGTCGCGATTGTTGACTTGGCTACTCGTACGATCACGAATAATTCATTCATCGCGAAGGGGTATTACGGCGGAATATACGATGCGGTAAATAACCAACTCTTCTTCGGTGATGCGAAGGATTTTGCGAATGCAGGCAGTGTTGATATTTACGATGCCACGACAGGGACATTGAAAAAATCATTTCCGGCAGGGGTGATTCCAGGGCATTTTACGATTTACAAGAAATAGTAAACTTTCCATAAGATTGTATAGTTTAGAACGCTTACATGAAGACTCAAAACAAATCAGAATTCCTTCTCGCAGTGATGCTCGTCATTATCGGCATCGGCTCGCGATTAGTCTTTAACGAGTTAAAGATCTATAACTTCAACGCCGTTTCAGCTGCGGCAATGTTCGGTGGGGCATATATGCTTCGCTCACGTTGGAGCTATCTCATCCCGATTGCGACAATGCTTGCCACCGATGCAGTGCTTGGCTTCTATCATTTCCCAAGTATGATCATTAATTACGGCGCACTTGTGCTCTGTATGGTGATCGGGAGATCATACGCCGCAAAGCCCTCGATGCTACGCTATATTGGTGTGGTGCTCGGCGGTTCGGTGAGCTTCTTCATTATCACAAATGCAGGAGCATGGATGTTCCAGACCTTAGAGCCAGTGCTTTATCCAATGACATTCAGCGGATTGATGCAATCGTATGTGAATGCGATTCCATTCTTCCAGAATTCATTTGTCAGCAATATGCTCTTTAGCGCAGTATTCTTCGGGGGATTTGAAATGGCAAAAGTCTTCCTTCCGAAAGAACGACTTGCAGTTGCATAATATGACCAAAAGCAACGACATCGCAGTATTATTTTAGTCACAAAAGGCTCCTTCGGGGAGCCTTTTTTATGAAATGAAGATGAAGGCACGATTAGTACTTGAGAACGGGACGATCTTTCACGGCACAGCATTCGGTGCACTTGATAAAAAGCGCGGCGAAGGCGAAGTCGTTTTTACAACCTCCTTCACGGGCTATCAAGAGATACTCACCGATCCATCGTATGCTTATCAGATCGTTACGATGACGAATCCGTTGATGGGGAATTACGGCGTAACAGATGAAGACTTGGAAAGCACCAAACCATTCGTCGGAGGATTTATCGTCAGAGAACTTGCTGAATATTATTCCAATTGGCGCGCCGAATCAAGCCTGGAGAAATTCTTGGAGAAGTTTGGAATTCTTGCGATCGAAGGTCTCGATACACGTAAACTTACACGCATCCTCCGAACCGAAGGCGCACTTCGCGGTATTATCTCTGTCGAATCGCTTTCCGATGCAGAGTTGATTGATGCTACTCGTGCGATCCCACTTATGGCTGGGCTTGACCTCACCAAAGGTGTGACGACACGAGCGAAATATGAAATAAAAACTCATGATGCAAAATCCAAGCACGTTGTCGTTATTGATTATGGTATAAAGGAGAATATCCTTCACAAACTCTGCGATCATGGTGCGAACCTCACCGTCGTACCGTCGACAACATCGTATGCAGAGATCAATGAATTAAAACCTGACGGTGTGTTCCTCTCGAATGGACCGGGTGACCCTGATGCAGTAAAAGATAGCATTGAAACGGTGAAACAGATTATCGCATCGGAGCAATATCCCATCTTTGGTATTTGTCTCGGACATCAATTACTCTCACTTGCGCTTGGTGCGGATACATATAAGTTGAAATTTGGTCATCGAGGTGCGAATCACCCTGTGAAGAATTTGGCAACAGGGAAGATAGAGATAACATCGCAGAATCATGGTTTTGCCGTTGATCCGAAGACCATGCCTGATAGTTGCGAGCTAACGCATATCAATCTCAACGACCATACACTCGAAGGATTCAAGCATAAAGAACTACCGATATTTGCAGTACAATACCACCCCGAAGCATCACCGGGACCACATGAAAGTGATTACCTCTTTGAGGAGTTTATGGAGAGCATGGAGAAGTAGTAGTCCTTAGTCGCCGAAGTGCTTGGCTATTAATTTTCTTGCCGCAATTTGTCCATTACGTATAGCGCCTTCTATCGTCATTGGCAACCCATTTTGTGCAAGGTCACCAGCAAAGTAGAATTGTTTATACGTTGTTGCTACCGTTGGGCGATTCGCTTGCACTTCCGGAGTTAGAAGTATCGTTGCTCGTTTTTCTTTAATGACCTGTGAATGAAGAAGCGTTACATGCACTGCATCTGGGATGACGCTTTGAATGTCCTTCCATAGTATATTCGCGATCTCCTCATTTCCCAATTCTACAATAATCTCACCTGCACTAACTGTACACGCTAATAATTGGGAAGAATAATGTGATGATTTTGGAAAGCACCATTGGAGCGTCGTCCCTAAAAATCCATTGATATTTGACGAAAGTATTTTCTTATCTATCCAAAGATAGGCATTGACGATGGGAGAGTATTCTGTTTTTGGCAGGAGAGCTTCCAACTCATCTGGCAAAGCAATGCTGTCATAGCTTGTTGTAGAATAGATCACAGCATCGTATACATCAGGCAAGGTATCGTCTGCATGATAGATATGTGCAAGACCATTGACAATTTGTATTTCTTGAACAACTGTACCATATTTTACGTCGACTTTTTCTGCCTTCAAAAGTTCAAGTGCAGGATCAATGAGCAATGCGCTTAACCCAACAGTGGGGAAGAGTAAATGGCAGTAACTCTTATCTCGAAGAAAGACGGTGCGAATCGTATTGATAAATACCTGCGCACTTGCCTTATCAATTGGTGCATTCATCGTTGCGAGGATGATCGGCTCCCAGAGTTTATGAATAATGGTCTCCGGTTGCTTTGTCAGAGCGAATAGTTGAGCACACGTCATCGTATGACTTTTCTTATCAAGACGAAAGAGCAAAATATCAATGCCAAGACGAAGAGCCGCAAGCTTATCATGCACTGCAAGCAGATCAGATTGCAATATACCGACAAATAAATGCACTGGTGTCGGAAGAAACGTTGGTAGCTTCAGTGAAAAACCGTCTTTCTTCTTTGATGAGAAGAAAGGAATACTAAGCCCTTTTTTTCTTTTGAGAAGATGTGAAGTGCCGATCTTCTCCAAGTATTCAATCGTTGAAGTATAACAGCCCATCAATAGATGCTGTCCGTTATCGAGTTCATCACCGCTGAGAGAGTCTGTGAACGATCGCGTTCTTCCGCCAGCCTCACGGCGGGATTCGTAGATGGTGATCGAGAGCTTATCGCTTTGTTCTGATGTCAATAATTCAACAGCGGCTGCCAAGCCGCTTACCCCCGCACCGATGATCGCAATTCTCTTTGGCAATTTCCTTTTTCGTTTTCGTGTTTAACATTCACTTGTGAAGAAACGAACCCCAAAAACATCCGAATTAGAAAAAATCTTCGACGAGCCGAAGAAACTTGAACCGTCATTCTACGACAGAGTTTATGACGTTGCCCGCCGCATCCCGAAGGGAATGGTGACGACGTATGGTGCTATCGGTGAGACGCTTGGTCTGCGCAGTTCTGCTCGTCTTGTAGGTCATGCTATGGGTGCCCTGACAGATGAGCATGATGTGCCCGCTCATCGGGTTATTAACAGAACTGGCGCACTTACCGCCGCTCATCGCCTGGGTGGGTACGACAGAATGCGCTGGCTGCTTGAGCGAGAAGGAGTGACTTTCCGCGATGAACGCGTAGATATGAAAAAGCACTTCTGGCATCCGAATGAAAAGGAAAAGTTATAGAACATGGTATGTGTAAATTGTTGGCACCTGTTTGTAGTGTAGATTTATAGGGTAGTGGCTCAGTTTTGATTACTGTCATTCTGAGGAGCGGCTTTAGCCCGACGAAGAATCCCCTAAGGTGTGCTCAGAGATTTCATACAAGACC
>JBKJHR010000260.1:0-3667 GCA_046598695.1 Kapaibacterium sp. (SeqCode) | reverse complement strand
GCAAGTATTGCAAACGACGCCAAACCGTCGCGTGAAAATACTTTTTCTGCAGTTTTTCCCGCGACATCCCCTATGTAGAAATCTGTTCGCGCCCCTCGACCATTTACATCGGCTTGTATGAAATGTGTGAAGAGAATCTTATTCCCACGAGGTGAAGAATAGATGTTCGCATTTCTATATAAGAATGACAACCCCGAGCCATCATAATTCAATGAGTGTATGCCCGTCGTATCATTCTTATTATAAGGAGATGTACTAAAGAAGATATCGTGACCTGATGCACCATTTGCTGAAACGATAATCGGGAGGTCGCTTGATTCAGTTGATTGCTTGCATGATGCAAGCGTAATACCTAAAGCAAAAGCGATGAGTACCAAATGTTGATTCTTCATAATCGACAAAAAATGAATGAAAGTCTTTATTTGAAACGCCAAGAAGATTAAATAGTTCTTTGTGGTATTAACCTCAAGATATTCCCTATCAAATAGAAATCCCCTGCCGCAAACCGAATATTTCGGTTGCATCAGGGGATCTTGTAAATCAAAAGACGGGAAGAATTATGCGTCTAATTGTACTTTCTTCTTTGCTGCGCGGTGACGCTCTGTCGTATCAAGGATCTTCTTGCGGAAACGTGTGCTTTCCGGCGTTACCTCAAGCAATTCATCATCTCCAAGCCATTCGATCTGCTGTTCCAATGACATTCCTCTCGGAGTGTCAAGCTGAAGAGCACCGTCAGTACCTGATGCACGCATATTCGTCAAATGCTTTTTCTTCGTCACGTTGACGACCATGTCATCTTCACGGGCATTCTCACCAACGATCATTCCTGCATAGACATTTGTACCCGGAGAGAGGAAGAACGTTGAACGCTCCTGCAAATTCTCCATAGCATAACCTGTCGTATCGCCAGTTTCGAGTGAGATAAGTGCGCCACGCGTTCTGCCGCCAATAGCTCCCTTATATGATTCGTAATCGTAGAAGATCTGATTCAGAAGTCCTGTGCCACGAGTCATCGTAAGGAATTCGCCACGGAAACCGATCATTCCACGAGAAGGCACATGATACTCGATCTGCGAGTTAGCATTATGCGTGTTCATGTTGACCATCTGTCCTTTGCGCATACCGAGAGCCTCGATCACGCTTCCGACATATTCTTCAGGCACGTCAATAACAACCTGCTCGATAGGCTCCATCAGATCGCCATCCACTTCCTGCATGATAACTTCCGGCTTGCTGACAGCAAACTCGAAACCTTCACGGCGCATTGTCTCGATCAGAATTGCAAGTTGCAATTCACCACGAGCAGCGACCTTGAACGTATCAGGCGTAACTTCCTCCATACGAATGGAGATGTTTTTGCGAAGTTCACGAACGAGGCGGTCACGAAGATTGCGCGACGTAACAAACTTACCCTCTTTGCCTGCAAATGGTGAGTCATTCACCAAGAAATTCATAGAGATCGTCGGCTCATCAACGTTGATGATCGGCAACGGCTCTGGCTGCTCAAGCGAAGCACATGTTTCGCCGATATGCACATCCTCGAAGCCTGCAAGTTGGACGATCTCGCCTGCGCCTGCTTCTTCGGTTTCGGTGCGCTTTAAGCCCTCGAAGGTATAGACCTTCTGGATCTGCGTCTTCTCGATGGTGCCGTCATGCTTTATACGAGCGACCCAATCTTTGGGCTTGATCGTACCACGGAAAATTCTGCCTACAGCAAGTCTGCCGAGATAGTCTGACCAATCAACGTTGGCAATGAGCATCTGGAAGTTCTTGTCAATATCTCCCGGTGGCGGTGGGACTTTATCAATGATCGTCTGAAAAAGAGGACCAAGATCAACTGCCTCATCTTCAAGCTTCATCTTCGCCAAACCGAACTTTCCGACAGCATAAACGATCGGGAATTCCAACTGTTCGTACGTTGCACCGAGTGACATGAAAAGCTCGAATACTTCGTCCAACACTTCTTCGGGACGAGCATCCTTACGGTCAATTTTATTGATTACAACGATAGGCTGCAAATGGAGTTGCAGGCTTTTCTTCAGAACAAACTTCGTCTGAGGAAGGCATCCTTCTGCCGCATCAACGAGCAGAACCACGCCGTCAACCATCTTCAGGATACGCTCCACCTCACCACCGAAATCGGCGTGACCAGGAGTATCAACGATATTGATCTTTTTCTTGCCCCAATGAACGGAGGTGTTCTTTGCGAGGATAGTAATTCCCTTCTCGCGTTCGAGATCGTTGGAATCCATTACGCGCTCTGTAAGAGCTTCATTTGACCTAAAAGTGCCGCTTTGGCGCAGCATTTGATCCACAAGCGTCGTTTTGCCGTGATCAACGTGAGCGATAATCGCTACATTGCGTATATCGTGACGTAAATTCTCTGATATTCTTTCTGCCATGAGTTCTCCAATTGTTCTTTCGGCGAGGCTAACGACGAGAGGGCGGAGAACGTTTCGTTTGGCAGATTTTAGAGGGAGATCGGGGTCAATTACTCGATCACCACTTTTTGCAGATACGTCTTCGCGCCAACTTCGACCCGGAGGAAATAACTCCCTGCTGGATAGCCCTTTGCATCAATACGATACTTCCCATCGGTAAGGTTCTTCTCTGAGAGGAGCACATTTCCGGTTATGTCTGAAAGAGTTAGGCTATAACTGCCGTGAATGATATTGCCGAGGTCAAAAGTAAACTCTGTTTTTGCTGGGTTTGGATATACACGAATGTTCTGTGAGAGTTCTTCATCAACACCGAGGTTTTGAATCTTATATGTCCATATATCACTCCATTCGCCACATCCTAGTTCATTGCACCCCCTTACTCTCCACCAATACTGTTTCCCAACTTCTTTAACATTTGGAGGAGCATAAAATGTAGAATCACCTTGCTGCTGAGTGCCTTCACCAATAATGTTTGAAAAAGAAGCTTGATCTGACCATTGTATATTGTAGGACGTTGTTCGTTTTGTCTTGTGCCAAACAAAATTTGATACCGAATCTAAGGTTGCATTGTTCTGCGGCGAAATCAAGACTGGTGAATATGGTTTGACGGTAATCGTGCTAAATTTCCACACCTCGCTCCATAGACTTGTAGATGCTCCCAGAGCTGCGACACGCCAATAATATTCGGAGTTCCCCTGTAATGCGAGTGTGAGCGTTGTAACGGCTCCTACTTCAACATCACGCTCTAACGATGTAAACCCGTCGGTTGAGGTGATAAGGATTTTATAGCCAGTCGCATTCGGGACAGCATTCCACGATAATTGTACTGATAGTGGAATGTTCATACTATTATTAAGAGGAGAAGATAGTGTCGGTGTTGCAAGTGGTGCAGCTTTTTGATTGATACGAAATAATTTTCCTGCAGTATATGTCACTACATAGAGTTCATTGTCCTCCCCCTCCCCAAATGCAGAGATCGTTGAATTCCCAGTGCCATAATTTGGCTTATCAATGATGAGCGTATTCGTAATTGTACCAGATTCAGGCGTAGTCAGTGCCCATACTCTCCCCGTTGCGTAATCGGCATAGATATACTTTCCATAAAGTCCGGGCAAGGTTGATCCACGATAGACAAATCCACCCGTAATGGAAACATTGCCATTGGCATGTTCATATTCCCAAAGAGGCAACACAAGTCCCGTTGTATCGCAACCAGTCGATGGATT
>JBKJHR010000206.1:0-3065 GCA_046598695.1 Kapaibacterium sp. (SeqCode) | reverse complement strand
CCAACAACTCTCTATCTTGCATCAGCCTCGCCGCGCAGACGTTCGCTTGTCGGATTGCTCGGTGTAAAGAACATCGTCATCCGCCCAACCGATGTGGATGAATCGCATGACGGTACTATTGCACCGGAAGTCCTCGTACAAACGCTTTCGCTCGAAAAGGCTTTAGCACTTCTTCCGTTGCTTGATACTGCCGATGCCCACGGCATCGTGCTTGGTGCAGATACGATCGTCGTGCTTCATGGAGAAATTCTTGGCAAACCCAAAGATGAGACGGAGGCTATAGCAATGCTTATGAAGTTGAGCGGTAATACGCATACCGTCTATACAGGCTATGCACTCGTAGATAGCATAAGCGAAGAAACACGAACATATTACGTTGCGACAAATGTGACCTTCCGCGACCTTGACGACGTTGAGATCACGAAATACGTCGCAAGCGGTGCCCCGATGGATAAAGCCGGAGCATACGGCATACAAGAAGATTTCGGTGCTGTCTTTGTCTCGCGTATCGAAGGGGATTATTATACTGTTGTCGGGTTACCATTATCATCACTCTACGTTGCATTGAAGAAATTTGCACCGACATTGTTTGTGTGATGTATCTTTGTACACATGTCATTACGAAGAACCCGAACTGCGTATCTTTTCCTCTCTCCGTGGCTCCTGACCGTCTCGGTGTTTTGGGTCTATCCGCTTGCGTATTCGTTGTACCTTTCTTTCACGAAATATAAGACACTCACCACAGATACCATCTGGATAGGTTTCGCAAATTACTCAAAACTTCTCTCTGACCCCGCGTTCAAGCAAGCACTTCTCAATACTATTATCTTCGTTGTCGGGACGATACCATTTACGATGGGCTTCGCGCTGCTCTTCGCCGTGCTTTTGAATAACACCAAGCGATTCCAAAACCTTTTCCGCTCTGCGTTATTTCTGCCCAGCGTAACATCACTTGTCGTGATCGCACTGATCTTCACAAATCTCTATTCGGCTGATGGATATATCCCTGCACTCTTAAAACTTCTTGGCATCGGAAGTCCAGAAAAAGGGTTTCTCTTGGAGCCGAACTATGCACTTCCTGCTGTGATGGCAATGGATATTTGGATCTCAATAGGATACTATGCCGTACTCTTTCTTGCGGCAATGCAGAACGTCCCGAGAGATTATTATGAAGTGGCAGAGTTAGAGGGCACCTCAAAGTGGGCACAGTTCACGCGAATCACATTGCCTCTTATCAAGCCCACAATTCTTTTTGCGATCGTCTTAAATACCATTAAGAGTTTTCAGGTCTTCACTGAAATTTATGTCATGACAAAAGGGGGACCGTTGGGCAGAACATCAACACTCGTCTATTCCGTCTATGATAATGCCTTCGGAAAAGCTGATGGAATGGGATACGCAAGCGCAATAGCGTATATTCTTTTCTTCGTTATTGCTCTTTTCTCGGCTGTGGAGTTTCGGATGCTACGTGCTAAGGATTAATTAATGAAGAGACAACCATAGGTTAAAACTTACTCTACCAACCTCTATGTCATTCTGAGAGAGCGAAGAATCCCTTTGCACATAGATCACATTTTCGTTCTGTGCCCGACGGAACGGACTCCGTATAATGAGAGTATAATTTATTCTATAGGTAAAAGAGGTGAACTGTTTTTCTCCGAGAACGATTGAATCCTGAGAAGTAAGCCAATATTTTTGATACTTAAGAAAGAAAAAAATGCAAAGCCAATATAGCCGACGTTCAGCTTGGACTCCTAATGAGTGTCATCAAGTTCCCTGTGGCACTGCACCAGGCGGGGGACAGTAGCCATGAAACGAATTTTATTTCTTTTAGGGCTTATCTTTTTATTGGGTACGTGCCAAGGAGTTTATGCCCAATTCCTATGGCACATCACTCATACAGATTATGATGGTAATTATGTTTATGTTTTCAATGAAATATCATGTTATCACAATGTTTGCTCGTGTACAGGGCAGTTAGTTGATACAGCTAATAAGCGAGTGAAATCTGTAGTATGGAATTCCATTAATGCTGGGCGTACATGGAAGATGCAAGACCCTGAGTTGGGGTGGAGATATGGAGATGGTGCAAAACTCTATAACCTTACTGTCCCCCTGCGCGAAATTCAGCAAATAGATTCATTGAATGTAGTTGCAACTAATGATTCAGGTATTCTTGTCCATAGTACCGATGCGGGAAACTCATGGCAAAATACGCACCTGACAGGAAATGCTCCGTATGGAAGTTACCTTCACCCCCATTTTTCTGATCGCTTAACGGGTATTGTTTCATACAATATCAACCTTGACTCAACTCAGAATAAATGGCGAAGCGGATTGCTTTTCACCCACGATGGGGGAGAACATTGGGATACGGTGAAAGGTAGTATAGGTGTGCAAGGTGTACAAAATTCCGGAGCTATCGGATACTCATTTGGGGAAGGAAAATATCGCATATTTAGATACCCTATTCCACGCATACTCACGACCCTGAATAATTGGGAAACAGTTGATTCTACACCAATTATTTTACCATTCGATTCCGACACGTCAAAAAAATATTATATACAAGGTGTCGAACTCTCTGGGGACGACACCCTAATTGGTTATGGGATATATTATGCAAGCTTGAAACCGTTAATGACTCAGGCATTCATAATTCGCTCAACGAATGCAGGAATGTCTTGGGATACACCAAGGCTTTTCCCCCAATTTTATAATATATTCGATATAACACAATTAAATCGTGACACCATATATGCAAGAACTGACGCAATACTGTTCGGGAGCAGTCATGCTGGTGAAAATAAGGTGCTAATGAGTATTGACCGTGGAAAGTCATGGCTCATAGATACGTTAAAACTTGATACAAATTATAAGGTAGTTGCTTTCGGTAGCATTTCTGTTACAGCTGATGGCTCACCCATTGCAAGTGTTATACGACAGCTTGGCTATAATACACCGAACATCCTCATACGCGGCAATCTAAAATCAGCATCTGTAAGCCATGATGTAAAATACACGTATGATACACATATCTATCCAAACCCTGCACGAGCAGAACT
>JBKJHR010000144.1:0-2967 GCA_046598695.1 Kapaibacterium sp. (SeqCode) | reverse complement strand
GCTCCACTCGAAGCGAAAGAGTTTGGATTCTCAATATGGAATGTCGGACATTCATCCGATGCAGCATTTTTGGGTACGACAAAATCTGATGATATTTCGAGTACGGCGCTACTCTCTCTCGGTGCATCATTTCCAGTCGCTACCAAAAGAGGACACTTGGTTTTTGCAGTAAGCTATGATCGCGTTCAAGATTACCATGCCGCATATTCTTTTTCTGCTGTGAATCCCGGCTCATCATTCTTGAATACGAGAGGCTTTGTCAATGATCCGGGAGGATACACCGGCAAGTTTGGTGATTATGTATCAGATCTCAATAATAATAATCAAGCGTGGTATCTCTATCTTACACATGATATTGATTCGCTCAATACAAAACTCACAACGCAGTACCCTGGTGGCTTGCAACAATCCGGCTCAGTAACAGAAGAAGGCAGTATGTATGCCTTCAGAGTTGGCGGTGCGGTCGATGTGGCAGAGAATATATCCGTAGGCGTGACGCTTAATATCTTTAATGGAGAATACAATTATCGACGCGTCTATAACGAAACCGATGTCAGCGGATTGCTTGCAAAAGTTGATTCAGTAAATCCGCATCAATTCAAGAGTGCGCAGATCGTTGATGTTCGTCAATCATCTCCATCGGGCATCAGTGCGAAACTTGGTATCTTCGCAAAGCCTATGGATTTTGTGAGCCTCGGTTTGACGCTTGAAACTCCAACTTCGTACGGTATTGATGATGCATTTACAAGAACAGGCAGCTCTGTATTTGCTGATCTGACACGCAACACAAATTCTAATCCTGAATTTAGCCGTCCGATCATCAATAGTTATGACGTTTCGACTCCATTAAAGCTTGGTGGTGGCGTTGCCTTCAATGTTGCAGGGGCTACGCTCTCCGGAGATTTTACGTATTCAGATGAATCACAGATACGCTTTACAAATTCTGTCGTTGATCTGAGCGACTTGAATGATGCGGCGCGAAACCTGCTTGGTTCTGTATTCGCATGGCGAGTTGGCGGTGAATATATCATTCAGCAGATAGGACTTTCTATCCGTGCAGGTTATGGGATCACCCCATCAGCATATAAGAATGATCCATCGGAGTATAATACCAAAACGCTCTCAGGCGGATTGGGTCTTGTCGTCGGGAAAAGTATGCTCATAGAACTTGCCTATCAAAGACAATCTTATCGCACAAATCACGTCCTCTATAATGATCTGAGCGTCGAAGGAACAGCCGCAAGTGCTGTCATAAATTCTGACGACATTGCTCGAAATATGTTTACCCTTGGCTTTGGATTCCGCTTCTAAGAGTTAGCGCGCGATCATTACAATAACGACGAAGAATACGCTCAAAAGCATAACAACGACGAGGGCATCGAAATAGCGTCTATAGGCTGGTGCCAGTGTGGTTTGTATCATGGTGTTCTGTGTGTAAATAGTATCTTTACTAATAACCCTTACACCTAATAAACCCCAAAGCAACCTGAGAGTTACACCCTGTCAAAAAAGAATTTCAGAGAACGCAATAACAAGAGTAGTACACTAAATTTGTGTTTATTCCTTTGCGGCTTTATCCCTCAATACAAATTTTTGTACCTTTACCGTATCTGTTCTTGGAGGGCATCTATGGAGGCTATTTCTCTGGGGGTATTACACTCTTTGTGCATTCTGCGTGAAACTGAGGGCAAGTATCTCTTGGATGAGAGCTTCGGTCGGTACCTTACGCTGTTGTGAAAGTTCTTCTATCTGGGCAAAAAGTGCATGGGGCAAGCGCAAAAAAACAGCATCAGACGTTTTCGGGACATTCGGTGCAGGAACGCTGACGAGCTTGTCAAAATCAACATAGTCCTCGGATGAATGCGTCGCCCAAAACTCGCGTTCTTCATCTTCAGTAGCAAAATGTGGTAGTGTTTTAATTTGCTTGCTCATAATGCATCCTTTCAACTTTATTCATCTGACGGGCAGATATGACACGAACCTTGTTATTCCGAATCGTGTAAGAAATTAACAAACATCTACCTTTATTCGTTTTGCCGTAAGCTAAGTGTCTCACCTCGACCTGAGAGTGCTTGAGATCGCCATCAAGTAGCAGGGGTACATTTGAAAAAACCTCTTCGGATTCAAACGGACTGACACCATGCTTTAACCAATTCTTATAGTAATTGTGCTCATCCCAATCAAAGCCACCACAATGAAGTAGGTCTTGGTATAGATCGTTCATATAGAAAATACTGTTTCTTTAACCAGCTTTCTCTGTTAGTGCTTTATCCCTCAATACAAATCTCTGCACCTTACCCGTTTCTGTTCTTGGAAGAGCATCTATAAAGGCTACTTCTCTGGGATATTTGTAGGGGGCAAGTTCGCGCTTTACGAAATCCTGAATATCTTTGACGAGCACATCACTTCCTGTTTGATCTGATTGCAGGACAATGTATGCCTTCACGATCTGCCCACGCAGATCATCAGGCTTAGGGACAACAGCACATTCACGAACTGCTACATGTTCATTGATAACCGCCTCAAGCTCAGGCGGTGAGACGTTGTAGCCACCTGTGATGATCAGATCATCGTTACGGCATTGATAGTAGAACCAGCCTTCATCATCTTTCATGAATACATCGCCTGGGACATTCCACCCATCCTTCACATATCCTTCTTGTCTTTCGAGTTTCTTAAGATAGCGGCATCCTGTAGGACCTTTGACTGCCAATAAACCAGGTGTATTATTCGGCAATTCTTTTCCTGCATCATTGATAATTTTCGCAGAATATCCAGGCACAGGCTTCCCCGTCGCCCCTGCTTTTACATCACCGACAGCATTCGAGACGAAAATATGCAGCATCTCCGTCGAACCAATACCATCAAGAAGATCAATGCCATACTTCCCTTTCCATTGTTCATAGACGGCTTTCGGAAGAGTCTCACCTGCACTTACACCAATACGAAGATTCGTCAGATCGTAAC
>JBKJHR010000019.1:0-13419 GCA_046598695.1 Kapaibacterium sp. (SeqCode) | reverse complement strand
ACTTATAAAGGTGGGTTGTCGTCGTATTAAATCCATCTTGTGTGAGGCTGCGTTCTAAACCCATCCATATAATATATGTACCATCAGGGCTAAGCTGTGCTGTGCCGACAGGGATGGTGTTAAAATCGAATTGAATGCGATCGCCGTTTACGACCATGTTCTGCAACAGACCAAATTTATCAATTGCGAACCACATCCCTCCATCGGCTGCAGCATCGAAATGAACGATGGGGCGTGCGGCATCGAACGTATAGATCAGTGATTCCCTGACGTTGGCTTCCTTGTATTGCAGAGGCTGTGCCAACAACGGAATGCGACATACTAACAATAATAGAACCGAGAGGCGAAGTATCATGCAGATTTCATTCGTAATCGTTTTATCTCTCCATCCAAACTTCCCGAGATGAATGTAAGTTGCCGTCCTAAGTCGCGGGTGAGTTCTTGGCGGTCATGGCGCTGGAGGAAATCTTCATTCGAGGCTATTGGCAATGTGTAGGATTTCCACTTTTCATAAAGATCGAGCAATGCATTCTTCGTTGCCGCAACATCATCGGGGGGGACGGTGATGGCATTGCCATATTCCCGAAGTAGGCGTTCGGCGTGGCTTGCAGGGGGTACCATTCCTAAGATCGGTTTTCTCGTCCCGAAGTACTCGTACATTTTGCCCGGAGCCGATAGATCATCCGACATCGTCATCCATAATATGTCGCTGGCTAATAACTGCCCGACGCTTTCGGTATGTTCGAGATAACCATGTTCGGTGACGTTGCCTTCCAAGCTCAGTTTCTTCGTCAGCTTTTTGTATTCCTTTTGGAGGATGCCGACAAAATTCAATTCCAGATGTCTGCCAAGTTCAGGCTGCTCTTTGATCGCTTCGGCGGCGGCTTGCATCATTACCTTCGGGCTTCTGCCGACATAAAATGCGCCGGCGTAGGTGATGCGGAATTTGTCAGGCTGGGCAATGTTCGCGGCGATCGGTGCGGCGTTTTCCATATCCTCGGGGTCGTAACCATGTGCCAAGATATGTACATCATTCCAATCGAGGAAATCGTATTGCTGAAGCAGTACTTCCTTCATGCGGCGGTTCGCTACGGTGATCGCATCGCTCGTGCGGAGGCAATCGTACTCCATTTTTCTTGCCTTATTCTTGTGGAATGGGGTAAGGTAGAAGTTCAGGACGTTATTCTCGACCCATGCGTCGCGGTAATCCATCAAGTATGGTACTTGATACTTATCTTTCAATTCTTTGGCGACAAGAAAATCGGTGTATGGCGGAGCTGTTGAGAAGATCGCGTCGATCTTATGTTCGGCGAAGATCTCATCGGCTTTGCGGAGTGCAAATTCTTTCCAGGCAATGCGTGAATCTGGCTGACGAAGCGTCTGTACTAGCTTTGATCTCAATCTCTGCCATCCTTGACGTGGCAGCTTGAGCAGCTTGCCATCCTTCTTTGCTGATTTTCCGATCGATGGGTCAGCGTCGGTACGATAGACTTCTACATCGCCTGAGGCGATAAGCGGAGCGAGCTCCTCCATCAGCGTTTCATCAAAAGCATAGTACGGCGTATCGGTCGTCGTAGTAAGGACGATCGGCTTCCAGCCCATTTGCGGAAGATACTTCACGAATTTCAGCGTGCGCTGAACCCCCGATAGACCCATCGGTGGGAAGTAGTACGCGATGACTAAGACGGTATTTGTAGGTGTCGGCAGAATATGTGTTGCTTTAAATGTAATTTTTGTGGTCTGCAAAAATACGAGAGACTGAGCCTCGAAGTTTCGGAAGTGGATTTTTGTGGGAAACAATGACATGATCAACCCTTTCAATTTATGCCGCTACCGCAAACCCATTGCCTGTTAAGAGCGAAGAAGAAGAAAAGACAATATTGTATTATTTTTATTAAATAACTCCCGCCTTCAAAAGGCGGGGGAATAGTTTCTTTTTGTAGTGCCCAACCCTCGTTGTATCTTTGCAATATGGATATTGCAGATGGAAAATATCGTGTACCTTCCGAGGAGAGTGAAATACTCCCGAATCTGCTCGGGCTTACTACACCTCATGATATCCATAAAAAAGAATTTGAAGGGGTATTAGAGGCGGCGCGCATTCTTATTGATGAGGTCTCGAATGAAACGACGTTCGATCTTGAATATATTTATAGGATACATCGTATTGCTTTTACTGATCTTTATGAATTCGCGGGAAAACTTCGTACAGTAAATATATCAAAGGGCGGATTTGTCTTTCCTGCCGCTCTCTATCTTGATAATGCGATGAAGGAGTTTGAAAAAGAAATGTTACTAACCCTTCCCGATACTTTTGTAAACGACGACGATTGCATTTCCCATATTGCCTCCATTCATGCAGAGCTACTTTTCATTCATCCGTTTCGGGAAGGCAATGGACGTGTTGCAAGAATTCTTGCCGATGCCATGGCTACAAAATATGGGATGCCGTTATGGGATTTTGGAAAGATAGACGAGGAAGGGATGAAGCAATATATCTTTGCTGTGCAAAGTGCAGCAGCAAAAGAGTACGCTCCGATGCAGTCGCTATTTCGTTCGCTTACCTAAGCGTTTCTCGACCTTGTCGCTTATGGCGCGGATATCATCTTCGGATAATACGACACCTTCGATACGCGAAGAGTCAATTACCGAACGCAACACATCTTTCCGCCTCTTTTCGGGGTCTATCAGATGCTTATTGGTATTGATAGCGAGTTGCTTTTTCATGCCCATATAAAACAAATTACCTACCTCTATTGTGCCGTCGTCCATAATGGGGCTACAATATATCGCTCCTCACGGAGCTATATGAAAACTCTATCCAAAGTCCCGTAGGGACGACAGATATTCGTGCGCTTTCTCATGATTCAAATCTTGGATTCGCCCCTCGGGTGAGCGCGAGGATCGTACAAACTTTGTTTTGCAAGGTGCCTATAACAATTATTTTAAAATACTTTGTAAATTATTGAGATAGTGAGAGATAGAATTATGGAGATTGAAAAGCGAAGGCAAAAAACAGATACTCTTACGGCTCTCTCTAACTTAACCCAGAAATTGTTGGACAACTAAAACAATAAAATATACGATCATGGGGATAGCAAATAAACACCCAAAAAAGATGCCGGGATACGACAGTCCTTTCTTCTTTTGAGCATACCCTGCCAACATTGCGCTTGGCACTATCCATAGAGCAAGCACAATAAATGGTCCAAGCAAAAATCCAATCCATGCACAATCAGCCCACATACCAGTTAAATTTAAGCTTCAAGTACTTAATAACCCCATTATTTTTAGATAGGTTGTAAATTTGGGCAACCGGAAAATAATGGCAAAAAAAAAGCCCTCGCATTGAGGGCTTTCGATATTTACGATCCTGGGGTGTGTTCAGGTAGGCGTCTCGCGACTTGATCCGGTCGTAGATCAAGAGGGGCTTTCGAGAGTGCGTCTATATATTTCGGTGTTCCATTCGGAGTATGAATAGAAGTATCAATGCGAACCGTTCGTCTATAGAGGGAGTTCGTTTTATCAATGCAATATAGTAGCATCCCAAACCAACCTATAATAGTGGGGATAGGTTACAGGGGATAAAAGGATGAAGTATGCATGCGAGTTCTCTTTGCCCCAACCGAAACTTGCTGTTCTTTTGTTAAACTGAAACGAAAGTGCTTCCGAATCCGTAATTATTAACCGATGCCTCAAGAGCTCTATCAAGAACTACTCGATCGACTTGCCCGTTTGCGCTCCCGCCGCGAGTGGTTGGCTGTGCGCGTTGGCGGCGTTCGCTGGCTTGCGGTAAGCGTGTTCGTTGTGCTTGCGGCTATCAGCATTGAGGCGATCTTTCATCTATCCATCACGGGCAGAACGATCCTTTTCTATTCCGCGCTTGCTTCTGTCATTGGCACTTTTGCGCTTTTGGCATTGCCTGCTCTTTTGGAGAAGACGGGGATACGTCCGAAGCTTTCCGATGAGGCACTTGCCTCGCGTATCGGCAAACATTTTACGGAAGTCGAAGATAAGCTCGTGAACATCCTTCAGCTTGCTCATACTTCCGAGCAAAACCGCTTCGCATCACTGAGCTTTGCACAAGCCGCATTTTCTGGTACGTATTCTTCCGTTCGTCATCTCGATTTTAATAAGATCTTGGATGAGCGTCCGTTGCGCCGTTCTATTCTCTTTTTCTTTTTGATGTTCGCCGCTGGGCTTGGTTCGTTCTTCGCTTTCAAGAATGACATGTATGCGGCAAGTGAGCGTCTCGTGAATTTCCGCACGTTCTATCAGAAGCCTGCACCGTTCACGTTCGCACTTCGTCCGGGCACAGTGCGCGTGATGCGCGGAGAATCGGTGAAGATCGTTGCGCGTACGTTTGGTGAGCAATTGCAAACGGTCACACTTCGCCTCAAAGAAGAAGGCGCGAAGGAATTTGATAAAGTAGAGTTGAAAGCATCCGTGCTTGATTCTATGCAATCAGGCAAACGCATCACCGAGTTCAATTACGAACTTCGTGCGCAACGTCCGATGGAATATTACGTCGAAGCGCGTGAGATCGAGTCCGAGCATTATGCCGTGAATGTGTTGGATCGCCCGATGATACGTTCGCTTGTGCTGACGGTCGCGCCGCCAAGTTATACACGCGAATCAGCGCATAAGCTTGATGAGAATTTCGGTGATATCTCTGCACTGAGTGGTACGCGATTGGAGTTCAACGTTACTTCGTCGAAAGAACTGCGCGAGGCACGAATCGTATTCACGCCTGAATCAAAACGATCTGAATCAGACTCAACATCGGTCACAGCACCTGCAAAAGAAAAGCCCGTGATGTATGCACTTGCTGTTGATGGCTTTTCTGCCAAAGGTGCATTGCAACTCAGACAATCGGGTTCGTATCATATCGAACTCGTTGATAAAGATTCTATCGCAAGCGAACGCCCCATTGAATACACAGTGACGCTGAGGCAAGATGAAATGCCGGCCGTTGCCTTGCTCGATCCATCCGAACGCGCCGACATCCCGGGCAATATGCGCCTCGGTATGCTTGTGAAGATCCACGATGATTTCGGTTTTTCCAAACTTCGTTTGGGCTATCGTTTGAAGGCATCGAAATATCTTCCCGAAGAAAAAGAATATCATTGGTTCGATTTTCCTCTCTCGAATTACAATACGCAAGATCTGGAAGTACCATATATATGGAATCTTGCAAAGATCGATCTTGCGCCGGAGGATGAACTTGCCTATGTGCTCGAAGTTGTTGATAACGACAATGTGACCGGTCCGAAGAAGGTCCGCACGAGTGAGTTTTCGCTTCGCTTTCCATCGGTAGATGAAATCTTCAAGAAAGCTGAAGAGCAAACGAACGCGGCAGAGAAAAATCTTTCGGAGATCAAGCAAGATGCCGAAGAGCTAAAGAAGAAAGTTGATGAGACGGTCAACGAGATGCGTCAGACAAAGTCCACAGAGATGGGCAAGAAGCAGCAGGAATTCAGCCAGCGCAAGGACGTGGAAGATATAATGAAGCGTCAGGCAGAGCTGAATAATCGCGTCGCTGATGTGAAGAAAGATATTGAGCAGATGACGCAACGCCTCGAACAGCAGAATGCGATCTCGCCCGAGACGATGCAAAAATATCAGGAGTTGCAGAAGCTCTTCGATCAAGTAAAATCGCCAGAGTTAGAGAATGCGTTCAAGAAGCTTGAGCAGGCAATGAAGAGCGTTGACCCCAAAGCTGTGCAAGAGGCAATGAAGCAAGTGCAGTTCAACGAAGAGCAATTCAAAAAATCGCTTGAGCGCACAGCGAATATCTTGAAGAAGATCAAGATGGAGCAGAAACTTGATGAGATGATGAAGCGTGCCGGCGACCTTGCCAAACAACAAGAGCAAGCCGCGAAAGAACAAGAGGATGTCGCAAGCGGGAAGAAGAATCCTACGCCCGAAGAAAAATCACAAGCCGAGCGCAAACAGCAGGATGCAAAGAACGAACTGAACCGTCTGCAAGAAGAAGCCAAGCAGATGGCGAAAGATATGCAGAAGCTCCCAGAGAGTATGCAAGCTCCGCAGGAGATGAAGGATGCGATGGAGTCCGCGAACGACCCCTCGACCGAGCAGGCAATGCAGGATGCGAAGGATGCGATGAAGAGCAATCAGAATAAACGCGCCGCCCAAAGACAAAAAGATGCCGCGCAAAAACTGAAAAAAGCTCGCAATAAAATGCAGGAGCTAAAGAAAAAACTTGAGGAGACCGAGAAGCAACGTACGCTTGCGGAGATGAAGCGTTTGCGCGATGAGATGAACCGTCTTTCAAAAGAAGAAGAGAAGTTAAAGAAGCAATCGCAATCTGCTTCGCCGAACTCTAATGCTTTTCGTGATCTTGCGCAACAACAATCTGAGCGGAAGGAAGAACTTGGCAATGCCGCAAGCCAAATGATGCAGCTTGCGCAAAAATCGCCTGCCGTTACGGCGGAAATGGGTAAGGCAATGGGACAAGCATTTCAATCGATGCAGAATGCGGAGAACGCAATGACGGAGCGTGACCAGCAATCGTCATCGCAGAACTCGCAAGCGGCGATGGCGGCACTCAATAAATCTGCCAAAGAAACGCAATCGGCGATGGACGCTATGCAGCAAGGAAGTTCGTGCCCGAATGGGAGTGGCGAAAATCCCGGCGATGGTCAACCTGGCAGCGAAGGTAATCCGCAAGGCATGGGCGGAAGCGCGATGCAGCAATTCCTCGGCGAGATCAATAAGGTGACCGAGCAGCAGATGGCGATGAATCAGCAAATGCAGCAGATGATGAATGGGCAACCCGGTCAAGGGCAGCGCGAACAATTAGAGCGTCAGGCACAAGCGGCAAAGATGGTTGCTGGTCAGCAAGCGATACAAAAATCGGTTGAAGATCTTGCGAAGGAGCAGAAGGAATCAACTCAAGGAAATAAAAAAGCTGTTGATGATGTAAAGAAGATCGCCGAAGAAATGCAAGAGCTTATTAGCGATATGCGCACGAAGGGCGTTCGCCCTGAGACGGTGCAACGTCAAGAGCGCATCCTCTCGCGCTTGCTCGAAGCACAGCGCTCTATCCATGAACGCGATAAAGAAGAAACCCGCGAAGCAAAGCCTGGCGATAATATGGCGAAGGAATCTCCACGCGATCTGAAGCTCACCTCCGATGATGCACGTCGCGCACTCCGCGAAGAGATGATGCGCTCCCGCGATGGTGGCTTCTCGAAAGATTATCAGGTATTGATACGCAAGTATCTGGAGAAACTTGGGAAGTAGTTAGCCGCCAAATGTCACGCACCTCTGCGCCGCTATCATCATTACGTAACTTCGGACCTATCACTGCATCTTGGATGAAGGAGATCGGTGTTGTCACTTCATCCGATCTTGAAGCAATTGGGATCGAAGATGCTTTCAGAAGGCTTGTTCTCAGAGGGATCAATGTCAATGCATTGATGCTCTATGCAATGGAGGGCGCACTTACAGATACACATTGGAATGAGATCGGCGAACACAGGAAGAAAGAACTCCGAGCGCTAGCTTCTGAGATAAAAAAACAATGCAAACTCTAGCTCGGACATATTTTCATTCACCGATCGGTATTATCGAAATATCGGCTTCCGATGACGGAATAACCTCCGTTCTTTTTACAGAATCCGAGGACACATCATCCCCAAATTCATTGACTGAGTTAGCCGTTAATCAATTACAAGAATATTTTTCAGTATCAAGAAAGGTTTTTGATCTTCCGCTCGCTCCTCATGGCACTGACTTTCAGAAAAGAGTGTGGGGTGAGCTTCAAACGATTCCTTTCGGAAAGACAACATCCTATCTTGCAATGGCAAAGCAGCTCGGTGATGAGAAGGTCATCCGTGCCGCCGCATCAGCCAATGGCAAGAACCCCATTGCCATCATCATCCCATGTCACCGCGTTATCGGCACCGATGGTTCGCTCACAGGATATGCGGGAGGCTTGTGGCGGAAGGAGTGGCTGTTGAAGCATGAGGGTGCATCTACCCAATCATATATGTTCTGATAGAAATTGACACAAACACGACCACATACGGATGATATAGCAGTTATCGAACGTGCAAAATCAGGTGACGAGAAAGCATTCCGTGATCTTGTCCATCTATATGAAGATACGGTATACCGTTTTGCATTCAATGTATGCCGCAATGAAGAAATGGCGACCGATACGTTACAGAACACGTTCATCAATGTTTACAATAAACTTGATTCCTTCGATGGACGTTCAAAATTCTCCACTTGGCTCTATAGCATAGTGACGAATAACTGTCTGATGAAGCGTCGTAGTGAGCATACTCATGATAAAGAACTTTCTCTCGAAGATGAAAAGACTCTTCATGATGCCGAAACATCACTGCTTTCCTCACGTGCAGTTTCACCGATCGGCTTGCTCCTCGATGAAGAGCTGAAGAAGATATTTGATGTTGCGATAAAGAAACTTCCGGTCGATCACCGCATCGTATTCGTTATGAGAGACATTGAAGAGTTGAGCGCCTCAGAAGTTGCAAAGATATTGGGCATTTCTGTTCCAGCAGTCAAGTCGCGTTTATTTCGCGCTCGTGAATTCTTGCGTAAGAAATTAGAACCGTATGTTCAGGACACATTATGAACCACAAAACAGTACGTAAGCATATTGCCGAAGGGCTGAATAGAGAGCGAAATTCGCCGATCTGCGTTGCTGTGCGCGCACATTTGGATGAGTGTATGGAGTGCCAGGTATATGTGGCTTCATTAGAGCGGACAATAGATTGTTACAAAAGCTATAAGGTTGAAGTACCCCCAAAGGCACATGACATGCTCGAAAAAACACTACGAGACCTCCAAAGCAATAGAAAATAACTGCTAGTACCTGAATCCTTTCGGAAATTCTTGCATCATACTCTATGAGAAGTATGATCACGAAAGGAAAATATATGAAAATAACACAAATTCGTTCTACCGACGGAACAGGCACGCTCAGCTATATAATAGCTGATGAAAAAGCAAATCTTGCGGCTATCATTGATCCTAACATTGAAGATGTAGCGCGTATCACTGATGAGGTGAAGAAGATGGGTTTTACAATAGCCCATCTCATAGATACACACACGCATGCAGACCATATCTCCGGAGTTCAAAAACTGAAAGAACTCACCAGAGCACAAACCATCATGCATATCGATGCAGAGGATAAATACCGCTACGTTCATCTTGGTGATGCGTTCGGTATCGGCGATATCTTGCGCGAGAATGTGAAAGTTGAGATAGATCGATTTGTCAGTGATGGTGATGAGATACAGATCGGTGGCATTACAATAAAGGTGCTTCATACCCCTGGTCATACAAACGACCATATAGCTCTTTATGCTGATGGACATCTTTTTACAGGTGATGTATTACTTGTTGGTCAAGCAGGTAGAAGCGATCTGCCCAGTGGTAATACCGAAGAGCAGTATGATACACTCTTTACAAAGATCATGAAATTGCCTGATGAGACGGTGATTCACCCAGGGCATGACTATGAAGGCAATGAGTTCACGACGCTTGCAAAAGAGAAGGCATCGAACCCGTTCCTTTCACGACGCAGTAAAGCCGAATACAAAGAATTCGTACATGATTTCTTTCCACCAATGGCTGATAATGCAGAAGGCAAAGTGGTGCTGCAATGTGGTACAAAACGTATCAGTGATAAACCTGAAACGTTTGAGAACATCAGTGTTGGGCAGCTTCAAGCTATGATGAATGATCAAGACCTGATCATCCTTGATGTTCGTGAGCAAGGCGAACTCAAGAGCTTTGGTGCAGTTGCCGGTGTCGTTAATATTCCTGTTAGTACTCTGATCTACGGTGGTGCTGATCTGTCCAGATTCAAGGGTAAGAAAATTGCTGTTATCTGTCAAACCGGTGGGCGATCGATTGAGGCAGCGCACTACCTAAGAACAAAGGGGGTAGGCACGATATATAATGTAGTAGGGGGTACACTCAGCTGGATGAGGGCGGGTTTGCCGCTCGAGCGTTCGAAAAGTAAATTCAGTCTATTTTCATAAGGAAACACAATGAAAAAATTGAGTGTAGTAGTCGCATTCGTTCTCGGAGTATTCATCAGCTCATGCTCAAGCGGGAATGCCGAGGGATATGAGAACATGTCTGTTGTAAGCGCGGATTCACTTATTCGCGTTGATACGAATGTCATCATACTTGACGTACGTTCATCCGACGAGTTCGCAAGCGAGACCGGACATCTCAAACATGCAAAACTTATCCCAGTTGGTGAGCTTGAGGGGCGCATGAGCGAACTGAGTGCATATAAAAATAGAACGATAGTGACGTATTGCGCTTCTGGAAGACGCAGTGCGAAGGCATCGGATATGCTTACAAAAAAAGGATTCAAAGTCGTAAATGTCAATGGTGGGATCAACGCTTGGAATGAGCACGGTTTACCTATTGAAAAAGGAAACAACTAATGAATAAGAAAAAAGTATTCAGAATAGCAATGGTACTTATTGGTGCGCTCGGCGGGTATCTATATTATGCTTACATCGGATGTGTGAGTGGCACATGTGGAATGGCATCAAATGGATTTTTTATGACGATCTATGGAGCTACATTGGGGTATCTCATCGGAGGTATATTTACACCGGTCAAGAAGAAGCAAGAAGAAGTCTCGGGGCTTTAGAGCGCTATGGTGATAGGTGAGGTATAGAGCCAAATGGCAGGATGCCTTGACTATTTGGTATTTAGTATAAAATTGAATTCCTGTAATTGGTGTTACATAGATCGTATTTTTTTACACCAATTTCATGGACGCTCTCGCACAACAGTATCGCTCGCAGTTTCCGATTCTCGAAACATCTACGTATATGATCTCCAACTCGCTTGGCGCGATGCCGCGTGATGTGGAGAAACAGCTCATGCACTATACGCATGAATGGCAGACAGAAGGCGTCGAGGCATGGCATTCGTGGTTTCCGCTCGTTGATACCGTCAGCGGACTCTTCGGCAAGATCATCGGTGCAGAGCAAGAAGACGTGACGCTCATTCATAACCTCACCGTTGGCAGTGCGCTTATTGCAAGCTGTTTGGATTTTTCCGGCAAACGAAATAAGGTCGTCTTTACTGAGCTTCACTTCCCGACGATCAGCTATCTCTGGCATGGTTGGCAGAAATATGGCGCGAAGGTTCACATGGTGAAGAGCGATGATGGCATTCATGTTGATGTGCAAAAAATTTGTGATGCGATAGATGAAGAGACGCTCATCGTCCCGATCTCGCATGTGTATTTCCGCTCCGGAGGATTGCAGGATATTAAGACGATCATCGAGAAGGCGCATTCGGTTGGCGCACTTGTCATGGTGGATTCCTACCAAGCAGCGGGTGTTGTGCCTATAGATGTGAAAGCTCTGAACGTTGATATTCTTTGTGCAGGAGTTTTGAAGTGGCTTTGCGGCGGACCTGGCGCGGCATTCATGTATGTCCGCCGCGATCATCAAGAGCGATTCAAACCCGCCATTCGCGGATGGCTCGGCGATAAAGAACCGTTCGATTTCATCATGCCCGATGTGAACTTCGCTGGCGGTATGCACCGCTTCCTCACTTCATCTATTCAAGTGCCGTGTCTTTATACTGCCGTGCCTGCGCTCACGATGATGTCCGAGATCGGCATCGAAGCGATCAGAGAAAAATCTCTCGTGATGACGCAACGCATTATTGATAAGTCTGATGAATATGGTTTCAAGGTAAACTCTCCGCGCGAAGCACATCGCCGAGGCGGTGCATTGACGATAGACCCGAACGGCATCACGCAAAGCAAACTCACAACGAAAGAGATCAACGACGAACTCATTCGCCGCCGCTTCATCACCGACTATCGCCCACCCTTCGGCATCCGCGTCGCCCCCCATTTCTACAACACCCTCGACGAAGTAGATGCCGTAATGGATGAGATGCGGAAGATATTGAGAAATTGATGATTATTTGATAGACCTATAATCAACGATCTTGGCCTTATTTTTTGCACCCTCAAACCATTTATCAATGTTCTGTTTCCTTCGTTTTTCCATCCCATTAACATACATATCGTCCTTTATTCCCATAAATTCCAATCTTGAAGGGAGTTTTTTATCTATAACGCGTACTAACATATAGCAATTTTCGCCACGGATAGGCTTTGATACTTCTCGCGGTTGAAGAATATGAATGGGTTGTAGTTCTGTGTTTGAAAATATATAGTTGTTAAAGGAGGTATAGCCTTTAGTTTTATTTGGGACATCTACTTCTATGTTATCAAAAAATGTAAGGCTATCGGTATATGTAGATAATTCTCTCTCGTTGTTTGTGCTTTTAATGAGATAATAAATTGAATCCGCCTTTGCTGAAGCAAGCTTCAACCATTCCTGTAAAACTACTCTTTCCTTTATGATTGATTTAACTGAATCAAGAGGATAAAAGCCTTCCGGGATAATTTCCTTTAGCCTTATTACCCATATTTGCCCTTCTTCTAACATACGAGGCTCTGAGATATCACCGATCTTTGCATTGAATATCCACTCACTTAGTTTTCCTTTGAAGCGAGTTTCATTTTTATAAATTGGGGGTAAAGGTGGCCTAATTTCGTAACCAAGTTTCACAATGGCATTTTCAAAACCTTCTTTTTTTGCAAGTATGCTAAATGAAGTTGCACGTGAAACGAGAGAGTCAAAATGTTCTGGAGTTTCCACGAGATCAATATCTGCGGCAGCAAGTTTTATCTCTTTGCGCGTCTTTCTAATGAGTTGGCATATCCTATATTCATGAAAGCTTTTTTGTGGTTCTGATACTTCTAGTAAGTGGGCGCTTTCAATCTTGGGCCATACATAGCTGGATTCTTCACTACCTATCCAGTAGCTATCGTCAGTAACATTATAATTAGTATATTTTCTTAGAATTGTACTCGAATCTATACCAGTCTTGAGCTCGTTATAAATATTGTTTGCTATTGCACGTGATGTGTCAATATTGATATCATCTGAACCGACCCTTACACTTCTAATCCAATATGACTCATCGCCGTTTTCCTTAATTTCAAGGACACGACACACTCTTCCACCTGAATAGCCAAACTGCCGGGCAAATGACTCTCCAATTTTTGCATCTTCACCGACTTCAGATTTTCCAAAGAATGAATCCCACCTATTCGGATGAGCCCAAAATATAGGATCAATAGGATTTAGTGCTGAGCCATGATAATCGGAAAGATTTTTTACAGCTTCTTCAGCATCTTCTAACGGGACTGACTCAAGAAGTTTTTTTGCAACTTGAAGTCTATTATGAAGCTTCAAAGAATCTTTGCTCGAAAAAAGATTATTAAAACTCATTATATCAATTACTCTTTTTTCTCGATGCTTAAATTCTTTTTGATGGGTGGTGTAATATTCAGCTATTGAA
>JBKJHR010000127.1:0-3434 GCA_046598695.1 Kapaibacterium sp. (SeqCode) | reverse complement strand
AAGGCTGATCTGAATAGATCGAAATTCTAATCCCTCACCCGCAACTCATTGATTTGTAAGGGAAGTAGCAGTGCACCACACCGTCTTCTACGAGGGTGGGAAGGGCGTTCTGAGTGGCAAACATCCAGGATTTCGTAACTCCAAAAATTCCATAGACTCTATCACTTCCAACGCTTCGATTATCCTATAACTCCTTATTATACAAAGAAAAAGTGCTCAAACTTTCACCTACAAATATACGACATTTTTTCCCGTTTTGCAAGGTGCCTATACCAATTATTTTAAAATAATTTGTAACGCGTTGGGATACCAGAGAATAGAATTCTACATCGAGCTATCTCTGAAGCAATTATCAACATATCCCAATACTTAGCTACCCCAAATGATGCACCTTCACGATGTTCGTGCTTGATACTTGGAAGATGGGGTGCCCTGCTGTTAGCACGCAGAAGCCTGTATTCGGCATGAGGTTTTTCGTTACGGCAGCGTTGATCATGACGTTGAGTGTATCGTCAAAGCTTTTGATCTCTTCGAGCTTCAGCGGTATCACGCCGTGCAAGAATGACATACGGCGGAGCGAGACATCGTCGGAGGACATACCGATAACCGTTTGCGAGAATCTATACTTCGCTACGAAGCGAGCACTTTTACCTGAGAGCGTTGCGCAAAGAATCGTATGCGCTCCAACTTCTTCTGCCATAATACATGCGGCACGTGCAACGGAATCCGTCGCATTATCAATTGTCTCTTTCGGCACTTCAAAATTTCCTTCGGAGCGGATATAGCCACTTTTCTCGGCTTGCATTGCGATCTCGCGCATTGTCTGAACCGATTCAACCGGGAATAATCCGACTCCGGTCTCGCCACTTAACATAATACAATCCGAGCCGTCAAAAACGGCATTGGCTACGTCGCTTGCCTCAGCACGTGTGGGGCGAGGATGCGTTATCATTGACTCGAGCATTTGCGTTGCCGTGATAACGGGTACACCGCGACGGTTCGCCATATCAATAATGCGTTTCTGCACTGGCGGCACTTGTTCGAGTGGCATCTCGACTCCGAGATCGCCACGAGCAACCATGATCATATCCGTCACGTCGAAGATCGTCTCGATATGCTCTACGGCTTCGGGCTTTTCGATCTTTGCAATGATCGGCATATCTGTATCACCAAGCTCTGTCTTCAAAAAATGCTTGAGCTGCAAGATATCCCCTGCTCTGCGCACAAAAGAAAGCGCAAGCGCATCCACCTGAATTTCGCGGACAGCGAAACGAACAAGTTCTTTATCATGATCGGTCAGTGCGGGGATGCGAAGCTTCGTGCGCGGAAAGTTTATCCCCTTATGGCTCTTGAGCAACCCGCCACTTTTTACCCGGCAACGAATTTCCGTCTTGGAGATGATCTCATCCACATAGAGAATGATCTGCCCGTCATCAAGAAGGATCGGGTCATCAACTTGTACGTCCTCACCAAGGAATGGATAGCTCGTCGTGATAACATCGGTCGTCGTTTTCCCGTCGGGATCATAGACCATCATTGGCTTGGTGGTCGCCTCGATCTGCGCACCCTCAAAATAGAGTGTCTCTCCAGTACGCATTTTGGGTCCTGGAAGATCGCCCAATATAGCGATATGCTCACCCATCCGCTCTGATACGCGACGAATGCGCTGCGCCACCTCAAGGTGATCTTCAGGCGTAGAATGCGAGAAGTTCAGCCGGGCGATGTTCATCCCAGCTGTGATAAGCGCTTCGATCTTTTCTTCGGAATTTGATGCCGGTCCAAGGGTGGCAATGATCTTTGTTTTCGGGCGTTGCTCCATATTTTGCAAAAATACGAGGGGAATGTTAGGAAATTATGAATTAGCACATTATCAAAAAAGAAAGGCTCGTTAAATAGGGCTGTAATAAGCTACCCAAGCGTACAATATCAGTTAGCCTATTTCGTCTATTCTCCTGAAGAAACGATTTTGTAACAGTTGCATAACGTATAATTATCGGAGAATTGGTGGGGTATTTCGGTTTGAAACTCTGTAAAAGTGTTTTACGTAGTCATTAGCAAATTATTATGCCGAGAGATAACTCACCGCTCTTCACAGAGATGCCGATGGAAACGTGGGAAAACAATGGTAAGAAACGCGTTCTTTTCATTTGTGGGTCGTTGAATCAGACGACGCAGATGCACCAGATCGCGAAAGAACTCCCGGAGTTCGATTGCTACTTCACGACCTATTACGTGGATGGGATCATTGAGAACTTACGCAAACAAGGGATGCTGGAGTTCACCATCGTCGGTGGTAGCTTCCTCAAGCAAAGCATCGAGTACCTCAAGAAGAACGATCTCCAAATTGACTATCGTGGCGAAAAATACACGTATGATCTTGTTGTCCGTTGCGGCGATCTGACAGTACCCAAAAATACTCGCTACAGCAAAAGTGTCCTCGTGCAAGAGGGTATGACCGATCCGAAGAACCTTCGATACTATCTCATCCGCTACCTCAAAATTCTTCCTCGTTGGACTGCTTCGACAGCAACGTTCGGATTGAACGATGCCTACGATAAATTCAGCGTTGCAAGCGAAGGCTATCGAGATCATACGGCTTTCTTCTTGCCGAAGCACTCGAAGCGAAAACGATGCTTCAAGCCGAGGGATTTGCCGTTCGCGTTCTGAATATGCGTTCGCTTGCGCCTATTGATGAGCAGGCGATCTTAGATTCTGCCGAACGCTCCGAGCTTGTTGTCACTTTGGAAGATCACATGCAGATCGGTGGGTTATATTCCATCGTTTGTGAGCTATTCCAGCGTGAAGGTTTCGTTGCGAACGTGATGCCCATTGCACTTGATGGCAAGTGGTTCAAGCCAGCGTTGCTCCGTGACGTTATGGAATATGAAGGATTCACTGCAGCACAGATCTCTGAGAAGATAAAAGAGCGACTTGAAGAAGACGGATTCGATAACGATCTTATTTCCGAAGAATATTTTTCACTCAACTAATATGCCAAATACCGTAAGACTTGATCAGGATTATCCGATCACAACGAAGTCCGAAGAACTTCTTCATCGCTCGGAAGGTCTTATCCCCGGACATACCCAAACACTTGCAAAAGGTCCACGTCAATATGTCGGTGGATCTCCGCATTATATAGATCACGGCAAGGGTTCGCATCTTTGGGATGTGGATGGCAATGAGTACATTGATTTCCAGATGGCGATCGGTCCTATCTCTCTCGGTTATCAATACGATGTGATCGATAATGCTATCAAAGAGCAGCTTGCAAAAGGAATTACTTTTTCGATGATGAGTCCGCTGTAAGTCGAAGTGGCAGAGATGATCCGCAACACGGTACCGAATGCGGAAATGGTGCGCTTCTCAAAAACATGTTGTGATGACACAACAGCAGCAGTGCGCTTGGCACGTGCATATACTGGCAGAGAGAA
>JBKJHR010000065.1:0-16888 GCA_046598695.1 Kapaibacterium sp. (SeqCode) | reverse complement strand
ATTCTTTCGATCTTTAGATGAAATTTCTTTGGATTTGGGCGTAACTTCGCATTTCGGAACGTGTTCTAATTCTACGACGATACACACGCAACCATGAAACTCCTCAAAATCTATGGGCTTATTGTCCTCTTCGCACTGAGCGTTGCACTACCGACTGTCATCCACGCGCAAAGCAAAGATAACCTCGGCAAAGAATTCTTCTTGGCATTTGGCCAGAATTTGGGAGCAGGTGAGGAAAACAACCGCTTTGCGCTTTATATCACAGGTCCTGTAGCTTCGAGTGGTTTTGTAGAGGTAACAGCGATCAATTTTCGTGAAGATTTCACAACAACACCAGGACAAATTACTACCATTTTGTTACCCGATGGGGGGGGAGTTTCCGGATTTTCAGTTGAATGCATAGGCTCAGAACAAGTTCTTCCAGGTATGTCAGTTCATGTGGTTGCGGATACTGAGGTTGCGGTTTTTGGAATGAATCATAAACAATATTCGACTGATGCATTCATGGGTTTACCTATTGATGTCCTCGGAACAGAGTATCGCACAATCAATTATCAAAGCTCCCAAGTAAATTCCCCAGGTAGTAGTACCCCAGGAGAATTTCTCATTGTTGCCATTAACGATGGGACAAACGTTACGGTTACCCCAAATGCGCAGACGATGTTTAATAAGCCATCAAAAGTACCATTTACATTGCTTTTGAATCGTGGAGATGTGTACCAGGTGCAAGGTAATGATGCTGATGATGCAAATGATCTTACAGGGTCATTGATTGAGGCTGATCTTCCTATTGCCGTTTTTAGTGGACATGAAAGGACAGAAATTCCATCGGGCGCAAAAAATCAGGGTGGAGGACCAGGAGGAGGTGGAACAAGTAGAGATCATCTTATTGAACAATTACCACCTGTCAGTGCTTGGGGAGATTCTGCGTTAGTGATTCCCTATTCAACGGCTGATCGCCCTGATCTTGTGCGTGTGGTTTCTTCAGAGGATAATAATGGGATAACTGTCAATGGTACTCTCGTCACGACACTCAATGCAGGGCAGTTTTATGAGATAAAGAGCTTAGCTGTTCCAACATCCATTCATTCTACAAACCCGATTTTGGTAGGGCAATATATGCATACAAGCGTATATGGATTAAGTAATAACGGTGACCCTGATCCCTACGGCGACCCTGCTCTTGCGCTTGTCTATCCAGTTGAACAGTTTGCGAAAAGATATACATTTATTTCCATTGTTGACGACACTGCTTTTATTGGCAACTTTGTAAATGTTGTTGTCCCCGCAACGGGGGTCGCTTCTATGCAACTTGATGGAGCCACCATTCCCGCAACGAATTTTAAAACAATACCAGGCTCCTCATATATGTATGCGCAAATACCGCTTCAACAAGGGACGCATAATATTACAGGTGGAGAGCCATTCGGCATTACCGTTTATGCGCTTGGGAATGTTGATAGTTATGCTTATACTGGTGGTACATTATTGAAAACGATTACACCTTTTAAGACAGCAGATATTATTATTGATTTTAAGGATAAACCACTGAATCAAGTTGATCTTTCAGGTACGTGGGATACAACTGTTTCGATTCAGAATATCTCAAGTGACCCTCTGACTATCTCTGAGTACACAACGCGTTCTGGTGATGCAAATAATTTCAATCTGAATAAATCGAAGAAGCCGTTGATGATCTCTGCAAGTGCAACAGATTCCATGACGATCACCTTCGACCCACAGAAGATAGCAAATAGAAGAATGCACACGACTATTAATGCAAAAACGGAGCATCTTCGTGCGTATGTAGTTGAGGTTTATGGTAGAGGGGTTGTTGGCACACCGATAAGTACAAGTGATTCTCTTATTGCTAATAAAATTGATACGATATACTTCGGGGTTCATGGGGAAAATAGTCCGCCCAAAGATTCGATCTGCTATGTCGGGAATACAGGTACCGGTTCTTTGGAGATCAAATCACTTGATATTTCAGGTGCAGACATGGCAAATTTTAGCAGGACTTCATCGATGGTGGGTGCTGCCCCTCAAAGTCTTCCGTTCTTTATTACAGTTGAGCCGGGTCTACCCGCTGCTGTTGGATTGCGCTTTACTCCGTCATTACCACGATCATCCCGAGTGGCATATTTAGATATTAATAAGGGAGATATATCTTCAAAGCGCGTCGTATTGCTTGCAATTGTTGACACGATAGAAATTTGCAGCATCTCTTCAACGCCGTTTGATTCGATCTATCTTTGTAATGAAAACGACAAGATCATCACTGTCAAGAATAGTAATATATTCGCTGTTCGCTTAACAGACTTACCGATAACGGGAGCGAACCCGAGTGATTTTGTGATACTTGACCCTGTGCCTATTGACCTCGCTCCAAAATCAGTAACGCAGATACGTGTTCGGTTTGCACCGAATGCGCCCGGCTATAGAGCAGCAACAGCTACCGCCTATTTTAATAATCCTCTTGGTTCATCTCAAACCGCTATTCTCGAAGGATTTTCTCGCACGCTGGAGCCTGCATTCTTTGCACCTCGTAATAATCACATCTTGGCTGGCGAGGAAATGCAATATCCGATCTATGCTCGTGCAGAGCTTGCACAGTTCATGAGCAAGGTGTATACACTTGATCTTCAATATGATCCGACATATCTGATAGATGTCGATGTCGCTACAGATAATACCCTTAGCGCCTACTGCTACTATTCCGTTACGAATGATAATCCAGGACATTCTGTCTACTCATTCTCTACTGCCGATGGAAGCAATCTCATAGGTGGTGGGGCAAAAGAAACGCTACCGCTTATTTATGTCCATTTCAAATCATTTTTGAATGGTGAAGACCGTACGAATTTTTCTCAACCGATCGATATTAATTACCAGGTGAATTTCCCCAACAGTCCAGTGCCCTCAAAATGCTTAATACAAGGGGCAGCGCCAGGTCGTATAACGCTTGATTCGACTTGCGCAGTCGTTCATGTTATTAAGGGCTTACCCGATCCGACAGAGGTCGCATTGGCACATCCGAATCCGAATCCTGCATCATTTATTGAGCATCTGGAAGTCTATATTCCTATGGAGACCCCTGTAAAGATAGATGTCATAGATATGCTTGGTAACCTGGCAATGCACGTTATAAATGAAACGCGTAAGACCGGAGTGTACAATGTCTCGTTTGACCTTTCGACATTACCATCGGGTGCATATACGGTTAAACTCGAAGCTGCAGGTAAAGTCAAGCTTCGAAAAATTCTCGTCTCGCACTAATTCGTTTTCGTGATTTCCGTTCTTCCATTGAAGCATAAACCAGCACTACAATTCTTTGTAGCGTTTGGTGTTGGTATTGCGACTAGCCATTCATTCATCAGCGATCATGCCTTCTCCGTGAAGGTAAGTGTTCTCGTCCTACTTGCTCTTGGCATAACCTTCTTGCTTTTTCGGCATTCTCTTTCTTCGTACAAAGAGTATATCTACTTGTTGGCAGTTGCTTTATTGGGAGTTCTATCACACTCACTTGTTGAGGCTTCCTATGAACATTCAACTCTTCGCAAACTTGCGAATACTTCAGCATCAGAAGTAACCGCATTTGGAAGAGTTGCTTCGAGTGAGCGATCTGGCAATCATATATTCTCTGTGATACAATGTGACAGTATACACATTGATTCGATCCATTTGAAATGTCAAGAGAAACTTGGTATCCAATTATACCGCGACGCTATAGAAAGCGCACCTCAAGTTGGTGGATATATATCAATAGTTGGTGTAGCTGAAGAGATCGTAGTAGCACGAAATCCGTATGATAATAGCTATACCGAGAGACTCCGAAGGAATGAAAATGTTTGCGCTATCATCTCCTCATCAAGTAAATATGATATTGC
Organism: Kapaibacterium sp. (SeqCode); assembly: GCA_046598695.1. GTDB lineage: Bacteria > Bacteroidota > Ignavibacteria > Palsa-1295 > Palsa-1295 > JBKJHR01. Next base: position 12,998 of record JBKJHR010000065.1, on the reverse strand, counting down.
TGTGATAGATTCTACTCGGAGGTTGTCACTCACTGAGCAAATAGCGAAATTTGCTGACAATGCACGTACATCCATCTCTCATTCGATCACTACGGCCATTGATGATAGCAACTCAAGCGGATATGTCCGAGCAATGTTGCTTGGTGAGCGTGAAAGTATTCCTACAGAATCATGGCAAGAATTTCAACGAACGGGGCTATCCCATATCCTTGTCGTAAGTGGATTTAATCTTGGCATTATTGCCGCGGTCTTTTTCTATATCCTTCGTTTGCTCAGGATACGAAATCGTAAGATGCGTATACTCTTGACAATGATCGCAGTGATCTCCTATGCATTGCTCATTGGCAATCAACCGAGCCTGCTACGTGCGGCGATAGTCGTAATGTTGTTTCTTATTGCAAAATTAACTGAACGTAAAACACATCTAGTAAATCTCTCAGCTGCGGCTGCGTGTATCAATCTTATTATCAACCCAAACGAACTTTTCGACATCGGATTTCAACTGTCATATTGTGCGGTCTTCTCCCTTGCCATTATTGCCCCGCAGCTTGACCGCCTCTTCGCTTCACAAAAACAGGAGCATGAAAAGTCTGAGAGTTCATATCTCAAGACAGTTCGCACTGCTTCATTTGGGACTCTCGCAGTCTTCTTGGGGATGCTGCCAATCCTTGCCTACCACTTCCACCAGCAGTCAATTATTGGGTTGTTGGTGAATATTATTGCGATACCCTTATCGGGACTAATTACTGTATTGAGCATTATTCTTATTCCTCTTTCATTACTTTCTTCATGGCTGACTTCACTTTACGCAGATGTATTGATATTTCTTGTCCATTTTATGACTATAATAGCGAAGTGGGGAAGTAGTTTGCCTGCTGCGACAGTTTCAATAGCTCACCCCTCAATAGAATTAATTCTATTGTATATAGCTATGCTTATTTATGTATTATCTTCTGAGACTCGAAAAAGAATGTATGGGAAATGTACAGTTTGTATTGCTGTTGCACTCATGTTCTTTGGACTCAACATACCTGTTTCCTATTCTAATACGAGGCAAGAAGGTAATCTGACAATGACATTCTTTGATGTTGGACAGGGTGATGGTATCCTTATCACTACACCGCATGGGAAAGAATACATGGTTGATTTTGGTGGCATATCAATGAGTGGGAGCACTTCCGCTGAAAGAGCAATTATACCTTTCCTCAAAGCGGAAAGTATTTCTTCATTGGAGGGTGGATTCATTACCCATATGCACGCTGACCACTACGGTGGTGCAGCAATCCTTGTATCAGAGGGCTACGTCAAGCATCTGTATACGTGTGGAGAGAAAACAATAGGCATACTCGCCAGGACTCTTGATAGTATTTCCATAGTGAATGAAGTTCCTGTTTCATGCATAAGTGATGGTGAGAAAATTGTACTTGATGACAATGTGGCTCTTTATGTGTTGAACCCTGAAAATATGAACACAAATATTTCCAATTTTCATGATGGCTCACAAGTAAATCATCGTTCACTCGTATTGAAACTTGTCTATGAAAATACAAGCACATTGTTTCTTGGTGATGTTGAAGGTGTTGATGAGAAACGACTGGTGAAAAAGTATGGCGATTTCCTTCACACTGATGTTGTAAAAGTTGCGCATCATGGTAGCAAAACGAGTTCGACGAATGAGCTTCTTTCAGTAACAAGACCCAAGTATGCTATTATTTCCGTCGGTAAAAACAACAAGTTTGGTCATCCGAGTGACGAGGTGGTTCGTAAATGGAATACTTCGGGTGCAAAGGTATGTAGGACAGATAATGATGGAGCGGTGATCTTACGAACTGACGGGAAAACGATAGAAAAAGTACATTGGAGAAATTAAGGCTTAAGCCAATGCCATTTTATCGTTGGAGCAACTTGTAAGGCAGGAAATGGAAGACGGTAATGACTTAGTACTTCAGCAATGATTTCCCAAACTTTGCCCCTAATCGGCAAAGCTTTTAGATTCAGGTCGAATCCGATATAGACAAGAGATCTGGGAGTGAGACCATTGCGGTTGGGTAAGAATGCTGACGATGGCAAGTTTTCTACTCCGTAACCTAATGCGATGTTGAGCCAGCTGGGATACCATTCGCCGAACGCATCATGAATATCAGCACTGAGCCAAAAGAATTGACTCTCATTATCATCAAGTATGCCACGAAACGCACCCTGCTTTAGTGCTGGAGAAGGGTATAGCCCAATTTTATAATCAAATCGTTTTACAAATGGTATATACTCTTTGAGGAGAGGTAGAGCAGAGCCAATAATGTCTGCAAACTCATCACCAGGGGAGAAGCCATAGTAATCTTCATGCCCATGGAAACCATCACCTATCTCAACAAGTGTCTGTGCAAACAATGCCGAACTGGCACCGATCCATGCCGACGTCTTTCTATCGACTCCAGCCTGAATGTAGGACTCTTTGATGATGTCGGCTGAAAAGCTTGCATAGAATGCATGACCAAACTTGTCATTGTGAAATGCGTATGGTGGATCGCTCGAAATATGGAATGGGACTTTGTCTGCATTCAGCCAAAAATCAAAATAATTTTGAACGAGTGCAGTACCGATAAATACCGTCGGTGCAATCGAGGCAAGAATAAGTGATGAAGTTGTAGCGGAATCTTGCTGAGCTCGCAGTGAATTGTGGGAGAAAAAAAATAGGAATGTTAGAATATATAGACGTAAAAACCACAGAGAAGAGTTTGCCTTATCCGCATCTCTGTGGTTAGTAATTCTCATTACTTTACAACACCAAGTTGCTTCCCAACCTTTGTGAACGCTGCTATTGCACGATCAAGATGTTCTTGCTCATGTGCGGCGGAGATCTGAACGCGGATGCGAGCTTGTCCCTTTGCGACGACCGGATAAAAGAAACCAATAACATAGATGCCCTCATCAAGTAATTGCCGTGCGAAATTCTGCGCCAAAGGGGCATCATAAAGCATGATGGGACAAATAGGGTGAACGCCTGGTTTGATGTCGAAACCTGCAGCAGTCATTTTTTCGCGGAAATACTTTGTGTTGGATTCAAGTTTGTCTCGAAGAGCAGTTGTCTCAGATAACATTCTTACGACTTCAAGCGCCGCCCCTGCTATTGCAGGGGGAAGAGAATTACTAAAGAGATATGGACGCGAACGTTGACGCAACATCTCAATAATTTCTTTATGCCCCGATACGAATCCACCGGCTGCGCCCCCAAGAGCTTTGCCGAGTGTTGAGGTAATAATGTCCACCCGTCCCATGACGTTTTCATACTCAATAGAACCACGACCTGTCTTGCCAACAAAACCTGTTGCATGGCTATCATCAACCATCACAAGCGCATTGTATTTTTCGGCAAGGTCGCATATACGAGAAAGTTTTGCAATAGAGCCATCCATCGAGAATACGCCATCAGTTACAACAATGCGTCTGCGAAGATGTTGTGATTCTAGTAGGCAACGTTCGAGATCAGTCATGTCGGAATTCTTATAACGAAATCGCTCTGCTTTTGAAAGGCGAACACCGTCAATGATAGAAGCATGATTCAATTCGTCACTGATAATGGCATCTTTCTCACCGAAAAGTGGCTCAAAAACTCCGCCATTTGCATCGAAGCAGGCAACATAGAGAATCGTATCATCTGTTTGCAAAAAAGTGGAGACTTCGCGCTCCAATTCCTTATGCAAATCCTCCGTCCCACAAATAAAACGAACGCTTGACATTCCGTATCCATGTTTATCAAGTGCATCATGGGCTGCTTTGATGACTTGCGGATGCGAAGATAGCCCGAGGTAGTTGTTCGCACAAAAATTCAGATACGAGCCGTCTCGACCCTCTACCTTTATTTCTATGCCCTGCGGAGTAGTGATAATACGTTCGTCCTTGAATAGCCCTGATTCGCGGATAGCTTGAAGTTCTTGCTCTAATTCGTTTTTAACGTTGCCGTACATGGTAAGTTGTTAATAATAATACCACAAAAATACGATGCTCATTTGAGTGTTGCGAGCATTCTTGTAACTATCCCGTAGGAGTAGTGCTGTGCAATATGCTCTAAAAATGCGGGAAAATCTATTGCTGCTGATTCGTTGGCGTTGTCAGATAATGCACGGATGACAACAAATGGGATGTTGTGTTCATAGCACACTTGTGCAACTGCCGCACCTTCCATTTCGACGCATTTTAGGCCGGGGAGCTCATTCCGTAATTCAGCGAGCTTCGTTGGGGATGAAATAAACTGATCTCCGCTTGCTATTAACCCAGTCACCACACGAGGAAAATGATCGCTATATTTTGCAATATGTTCTGCGGATACATCTTTATGTTCATCGGTATTGACATATTCCTTTGCTGCTTGTAGAGCTACTTGAACAAGAGCTGAATCAGCTTTGAAATGTGAGACCCCGATGAGTGGAATCTCGAATTTACGAAATGGCGGCACTGCACTTGCATCAAAATCATGCTGTATGAATGTATCACCAATGACAATATCTCCGACGGATAGGTTAGGGTCAGCTCCACCAGCGACACCTGTGAAAATGATGCAATCCACACCGAATGTGTTTATGAGTGTCGTCGCTGTTTGCGCGGATGCGACCTTCCCCCATCTGCTGAGAGATGCAACGACTTCTTTTCCTGCAAGACTGCCCGAGATATATTCACGATTGGCGATAGTTGTCCTTTGTGTCACCAGGATAGCTTCCGAAATACGATGTTGCTCTTGTGACATTGCGCTCAAGATTCCTATTTTTTTCATATTTATAATGAAGGATAAAGAACAATGATCATATCAGTCCCTGATTTTGCATTCACTTTGCCGTCAGTATTGCTTGTAGTGATGTACATTTTTTCGTCAGGCGCAACACAGACGGAGCGTAATCTTTCATATTCATTTTTAAGAAGAGTCTGCGATCTTACCACACGAGTACCCGTCTTATCAAGTTTGAGTTGAATTAGCCTCGTGCCTTTTAACATTGCCACAAATAGTGAGTTTGAGAAGCGCAGACAGCCTGTGTCGCAGTATGCAATTCCTCTAGGGGCATTGGTTGGTGACCAATACCATATCGGATCAATCGTATGGTGGATCGCTCTATATTGTATTTCGGCTATAGAATCTGCAATACCCTGAACATTATTCCAGCCATAATTTCCTCCCTTGGTGATGATATTAATTTCATCATCAAAATCAGGACCATGATCGGAGTTGTAAATGGTGCCGTTTCGCCCAAGTGCGAGACCTTGTGGGTCACGTAACTCTGAAGCCCAAATATAACTTTTTGGCGAAGGATTATCTTTTGGGATACTACCATCCGTATTGATACGAAGAATTTTCCCATTCAAACTCTTCATGTCTTGGGCAAGAGAGGTTGTATGTATGGCACCATCTGCATGGTCGCCTGTTGACATAAGGAGTTTACCTGATGGGTCGAACATTAATCTTCCGCCATCATGCTCTGAATATCCCCATACACTATCGAGGAGTATTTTCTCATCTATAAGGGTATCGGGTTTGTATGTAAAGCGTGAAAGACGATTTGAGCAAAATGAATCATGTACAACCGTCGTATAGACGACATATACATACGGTTTTTTGGGAAATGCTGGATCAAGAGCGATGCCCATCAAGCCTGAGTTATTCCAATATTTTTTATATTCTTCACTAAATGGATCTACCCACTTCACGTTGTTCATAACAAGTAGTACTATTTGATCACCCGTTTGAGGATCAATACGGCTAATACGACCATTACGTTCGGTCACCCATAGATAGTTGTCTGGTCCATAGACCATACCCCAAGGTAAGCGTAAGTCCTCAATCAAAGGATAGTGGGTAAGTGGCGGGTCAGCATACTCATACATGGTATCAAGATCAACATTCTCTTGATGCTGTGCATGAAGCCCTGTTGGGAACAGACCGCATAAGAAGATAGCAAATAAGCTATAGAGCCAATTGGTTTTAATCATAGCTTCTTTCTATGACAAACACTTTCATATTTTCCTGACTCTACTTTTGAATTACTTTTTAAAGATAGTAAGCATTGATTTGGCGAAATGTGTATAGTCGCTCATCTCGTTATATATTTGCGCGGAGATGCGAATATATACTTTCCCTTCAAAAAAAATAACTGGTAACTCACATCGGAATTCATCCCGAAGTCTGTCGTGCAGTTTTACTGCGATCGGGTCATGCTCAGTGATGTTCGATGGAATTGGTATTGTCGAAAGTGTACCGACCATGCTATCAGGGCATGGGAGTTTGACATTCCATTCCTGAGCAATCATATTACGAGCGGAGATAACAAGGTCGTTGTTATACTTGCGTATCTTCGATGCGCCAAATTCATTGATGAAGCCTATCGTTGCAGTCATCGCTAGCATCGGTGTTACGTCACGTGTGCCGATCCATTCAAATTCGGGATGGAACCCAGCTTTGTAGTTATGTGAGATAATATGAGCATGAATTTTTGATTGATGCTTCTCCTCTACCCATAATATGGCACAGCCTTTTGGGGCATACATCCATTTATGGCAGTTTCCGGTATAATAATCCGCGTCATATTTTTCGATATTCACATCGAGCATACCTGGTGCATGAGCACCATCGATCATCACGGGGATACCACGCTCTTTAAAAAGAGGGATGATTTTTTCGATAGGGTAAACAAGACCTGTTGGAGAAGTAACGTGATCTATTATGGCAAAGCGTGTCTTGTCCGTGATAGCGTTCCGAACCACCTCGACAATTTCATCTTCGCTTGTAATTGGGAATGGGACTTTCGCTTCAATTACTTTTGCACCCCTTACATCGGCAGCATAGCGGAGAGTCTGACGCATTGCTCCATAGACGTGGGTTGTCGTCAGGAGCTCATCACCCTCTTTCCATTCAGGCATAAGTGACCGGACAACGGCGTTAATGCCACTTGTGGCATTCTCGACAAAGGCGATGTTCGTATCTTTTGCGCCAAGAAAATCTGAGACAGCTTTCTTGGCAACCTTCATCTGCTCTGGTGCTTCAACTGTTATGAAGTGTACGGGCTGACGCTCCATTTTTGTGCGCCACTCGCTTTGTGCAATAAGAACATCGCGCGGGCATGCACCAAATGATCCATGATTGAGAAAATGTAAGTCTTCCTCTAAGAGCCACCGATTACGTATTGTTCTGCCGAATTCTGTATTGTACATAAGCGAATAAATAATTACAAAAGTACGAAAAAAATGGGAGAGCTATGGGCGTTGGGTCGATCGCTCTGGGTCTGATGACCCATTCTATACAAACCTCTCAATATGCATAATAGATATTGCCTTCTTCTATGGTAAGTTTGTCTGAACCGATGAGTTGCTGGATCTTTGCTCGCTCGAAGCGGATCTTGGTGAAATCGTATCCATCGCCGAATCGCCAATAGTCACAACAGCCTTCATGATACTTTTGAATGGAAAGCATTCCAAAGAGTATGCGTAATTTTTGCTCAACATCAGGACTTGCCGAGAGAAGTACCCAGTCAATTCTGAATATTCCCTTGGGATGATGGATGGTCGTATCAGTGTTGAAGGCTGCCTTTCGGACGAAAACAACCATAGAAGGGGAGAGTGAATCTATACACACTTCCACAAGAGAATCTCCTTTAAAAAAGCTGTGGCAATAGAATCCGGCACTATTGCAGAATTTCATAATAGAATCAAGATTATCTGTTTCAAAGGTCATTGATGATATCTCGGTACTATTCAGGGTATGAGGAGGTTGAGGTTTGTCGAGGCGTTGACGTGATTCTAAATGAATTGATGTGCCGTTAGGGAGGATAATCTCATTCATGAACGGGGTAATTGGGTCACGGCTGCCTAACGTGATGGAAAAGCCCCGTTTTACGAACGATCTGCTCAGTGAATCAAGGTTGTTAGTGAGGTAACTAATGTTTTTGAGACGAATATCAGTGTTGATAGTGCGCACATCCCCTTGGCCAAGAGCCAACGTTGGGAAAAGAAGCAAAGTAGGTATAAATTTATATAAATATAGCACTTAAAAGGAATTTCATTCAAGAACACATCAAAAAAGGCACTTTTGGGCATCCCACGATGTTGCATTTATTCATAATGATGAACAGCCGCTTATCAGCATCCCTTCCCCAGTTTACTCTTTTCTCACGATTTTTTTTATTAATCATCTAAGATAGGACTACGCCTATGAGAATGGTTTCCAAAGACAAAGAACTAGTACCCGGCACCGAAGAACCTTCAATCAAGATATCTACGCCGCTTTCACGTTTGCAAGTGACGATGGTGCAGGAGCTTCTGCGCGATACTGGTTGGAAGCATTCCGATAAATTCCACGGAAATGTCACATCTTCAACAATTCGCCCGACCTTCAAAGTGACGCTTTTTCAAGCAAAAGTTGGCTTGAAGCGCAGCGAAGTCATTGAGAAGCTCAAGAAAACTGTTGGTCCCGTTAAGCTCGAAAAGTAATAACTATTTCTCGCAACCTATAGGTGTCGGCGGATCGCTCACAGCAGTTCAGGCTTGGATCCATTGATGCACTGCGTGGAGTTGCCGCAATAGCGGTTGCTCTTTTTCATGTGTGGGGGCACGATGGGGGCTATGCCTTTCCCTCTATTGGCGTTGTCACCCAATCCCAACATATTACTTTTTTTACCTATCTTGTTTCCCCGCTGCGTTGGGGATATCTCGGCGTATCACTTTTTTTGGTTATTTCTGGATTTTGCATCCACCTACCCTATGCAAGGAAGAAATATCAAACCGGAGACTACCAATTTGCGCCCCGTGAGTTCTTTCTTCGCCGGATGTGGAGACTCTATCCCGCATATTTTCTTGCAGTTGTTGGGACATGCATAGTGATTTGGCTTGTTGCTGCTTTGACATCTGTCAAGCTTTCCGATCATTGGGAAATACCGACTCTTGGGGATCTTATAGGGCACCTAACGATGGCGCATGGGGTGATAGAAAAACAGTTCTATTCTATCGTTACCGTATTCTGGTCGTTGTCTTTAGAATTTCAACTATACCTTGCCTATCCGCTTTTTCTCTTCGTTTTTCGGAAGTTTGGTATTAGGAATTCTGTTTTTGGCATTGTGATCGTGAGTCTTGTATGGCGATATTTTGCTTTGTCCAATGGCTATGGACTCATCTCCATTTCTGCACAGGGTCCGTATGTGCTGATGGGTCTATTGCCTGCGAGAATGGCTGAATGGGTCTTTGGTGCTGCACTTGCCGATCTGTTTGCGCGTAAAAAAGCAAATAATGAAGAGACGGTGGTAACGAAGTCTTCATTCTATATTGCATCAATTGTGTTGTTTTTAATTGCCATCGCTTCAACATTTGAATCATCTCTTTGGCTAACCACAGATCTTCTTTTCGGAGGCTCTTTCGTATCACTGCTTGCAGGGGCAACACTTCATCAAAAAGCAGAGAATACAAACCGTATGCTAATTTCCCGCTTTTTTGTGTGGGTAGGCATCATGAGCTATTCGTTCTACCTTTTCCATTTGCAATGGCTTTGGATCGTTGAGACTCAGATCAAAACGGAGGAAGGGAATATTGGTATAATGGCTATTCGCATCGGTTGGATACTTGTAGGTCTTCTCCCTGTTTGGCTATTGTATCGGTTCATAGAAAAGCCATTTATGGGTCCTCCAAAAGAAGGTACGAGATTCTACCGTTTCTATGTGAAGTTAAAAGGATAGCATGATTTAAGAAACACGTAAAGGGTTGGAGCCGTAAGTCCTTCTTTCGGTGTTCTTAAATCCAGTGACTAACCCCGCAACAGGTGTCGGCTCAAGACTTGAGCACTTTTACAACCGCGTCATACGCGGTGCGGGCTTTCGTACGTTTGCGAAAGGATTTTACGGATTGCTTGCATTCCTTATCCTCTTAGTGATTGATCTTGTTGCGCATTCGCTCAAGACGATTCAAGGTCCAACACTTGATCTGATTCGCGGTACATTACAATCGGTATCGTTATATTTTTGGGGTAGATCACTTTCGCCGTTCTATATTCGTCAGCGCGATCTTTCTCGCTCCATTAGCAAACCTGTTTCGAGCATTGCGCCGATCCACGCCCTACGTTGGTATCTCATTGCGCTCACAGGATTCTGCCTCCTCATTTTTCTCCCTGGCCTTTTTAATTTACAATTAACAACAGACACTTTCGTAGCAAAGACGCCAAGCACGGTTGTGAGTATTACGATAATTAATGCAGTTTGGATAGCCGGTATTTCAGTGATCTTTGGTAGCTTTTTTAAGATGGTTACGTTTTGGCAACGAACTCGTGAGGTCACCCTGCGAATACTATTGTGGTCAAGTACCATAGTTGCCTTCGTCCTGTATTCGTATTTATACTCCCACCTATTTATTCCGCAGGAGACAATTTATCGAATCATCGAGGTGAGTTTACGATCTCTCATTGTGTTTGCGACCCTTTTCTTATGGTTCAGAGTGCCCTGGATACCACATATTTCAAAGGCTGCAAAAAACACCGTACTTATCTATAGTTCGTTGTGCTTTCTGCTTTCGATAGCAGCCTTTATTCTCTTTTCAACTGATCTACAAGATAATATCTTGCGCAACTATGCAAGCATTATGCACAGTGTACTTGGCGGGTTCCTGCTTGGTCTTGCTGCGTATTTCGGACTTATCTTTTTTAATGCACTTTTTACGCTCTCAAGCACCGAACTCGTAGAACGTCGTCAAGCAGAAGTACAATCACTTGCGAAGCTCACGCGATTTAGCTCTGACGTTCTTACGAGCGACCTGCTTCTTGATATTCCAAAACTTGTTGACCAGATCACAACTCTCGCTCGTGAAGCAACGCTTTCAGACTGCGCATGGCTTGACCTCAAGACTTCTCAACTTGTCAATGGAACGGTGACAGAAGAAACGTACCGATCATTTGATAACATTACTCCTGATGCCGCTCTCCGTATCGCCAATGAGTCGAATGGATTTATTGATAAGAAACAACCGAGAAGTTTTGCGGATGAATTACTGACGAGCAAAAAGGCAATTGTTGTCAACAATGTTGATATTCTCGAAGAAGGATGGAAGCCCAATGGAGATTCTGAAGGGATGCCCGATCAGATCTCATCACTTCTCGCGATTCCGTTGATGTATAAATCCGAAATGCGCGGAGCATTATATGTCGGTAAAGAAAAAGAATACGGTTTTGATGATGAAGATGCAACAGTGCTTACTGCTTTCAGTGATGTCGCTTCCCTTGCTCTTGATACCGCACGTTTGCTTGCTGATTCGATAGAGAAACAGAAGTTTGACGGGGAGCTTCGTGCAGCCCGTAGTATGCAACAAAGTTTGCTCCCTACGACAGTGCCGGATATTCCTGGCTTTGAGGTAAGTGCGATCAGCATTCCTGCCTATGAGGTTGGAGGTGATTACTACGACTTCCTTTCTCTCCAGGATGGCTCTCCTGTTGTGATAACAGGTGATGTATCAGGAAAGGGGATCTCTGCCTCGATCTTCATGGCAGAGACAAAGGGAATTGTACAAGCACTGGCACCAATGATGTCAAGCGTTGGTGATCTGCTTGTCGGTACGAATGACTCATTAATGCGTAACTTACCGAAAGGTTCGACGGCTCGTTCATTCGTGACACTTGCCGCGCTCTCATTCCACGGGCAACATGTGAAGTATTGCAGAGCAGGACATACACCACTTCTTCATTTTTTAGCAAATGGTGAATTTCAATATCTACAACCAAAAGGGATGGGAATTGGATTTGTGAAGAAAAATATTTTTGATTCGGTGCTCGAAGAACAGGAATTTATTCTGGCAAAAGGTGAGGTACTCATACTATTCTCTGATGGCATTACGGAAGTACGCAATGACGAAGGAGAAGAGCTTGGTTATCAGCGATTTGCGGAGATTGTTCGATCAGCGAGATTTGAGTCTGATGCAAAGAAAATAGTAGATCGTATTTTGCGCGATCTTCTCCTCTATGCAAGTTCAGCCTCATTTGGTGATGACGCAACATTCGTTATTGTAAGAAGACAGTAACAGAAAGTACGGATATGGAGTATACTACAAGAATATAGATTATGGCACTACAACAACAAACACGATTCGGAGTAGCAATCTCGCGGGAAGAGAATGGCGCATGCGTCATTGCTTTAAGTGGACAGCTTGATGCGCATACCGCACCTGAGCTTGAGCGTTTCTTAGAGGATACGATCCGTAACGGAAAGAAAGCCAAGTTGGTGCTTGATTTCACCTTACTTGAATACATCTCAAGCGCAGGGCTTGGTGTACTCATGGGTTTTGTCGAAGAAACACGTGAAGCTGGGGGAGATATAAAGCTTGCCAGTGTACCGGAGAAAATATATCATGTGCTCGACCTGCTCGGTTTCCCCGTTGTATTCTCTATTGAGCCGACAGTTGCTGAAGCCATAGCCAAGTTCTAACCGTGCAAGAAATGATAACCATAGCATCGAAAAATTTTCCCGCCGACACGGCGATGCTGGCAGAGTTGCGCTCATTTGTCGGGAATGTCCTCGAGCAAATGGGTCTTGGTGCGGATGCGTTCCGCAACCTTGAACTTGCGGTAGATAAAGCAGCGACGAATGTCATTGAGCATTCCGCAAAGATATTTCCATCCCTTATTGGATGTTCATGTAGTGCTACAGCGAATCATCATTTCGTGATGTGCGAAATTTCATGGGAATCAGATGCGCCCTTTCATCCGGAAGCACCTGCACATTCCGATATCCAAGAGAGAATTCATGCGAAAACACCAGGTGGCTTGGGACTTTTCTTGATGCACCAACTTGTTGATGACATCGAGTTTGATTATCATGATGGCAGATGTTACGTTCGGCTGAAGAAGAAGGTTTAAGAATTTCTATTACCAGTTAGAGATCACCCCAAGCAGGACGTCTTGCGTGAGCTTGGGGTGATCTCTAACTGGTAATAGAAATTCTTAAACCTTCTTCTTCAGCCGAACGTAACATCTGCCATCATGATAATCAAAC
>JBKJHR010000147.1:0-7614 GCA_046598695.1 Kapaibacterium sp. (SeqCode) | reverse complement strand
CCTTGACACGGAGATTCTTGAATGTCAAGTTGTTGCGACCTGTGCTCAAGTTGAACACGCTACCAGCAGCTGTTGAGTTGTTGATGATCGTGATCTTACGCTTATTCAACTGCATCGTGATATCATCAGGTGTAGCAACGAATTCGTTGTTACCATCCCATGTCATCCAGTTGATCGAGCGCCATCCGATTTCAAAGCAGTTTGGCTTGTTACCCGTGAAGGTAATTGTTGGGCTAACGCCAGCCTTTGGCTTCCAGGTTACGATAGCATTTGGACCCGTTCCATCAATACCTGTTGATGGGAAGGTTGTGCTACCAAATTGACCAGGAGCACCAGAGAAGCTGATCGCAGCTGTTGGCGTTGATGTCTTTGGATCTGTGCCCGCTTCCGTGTAGTTCGCATCTGTTAAGATGAGATTCAAGTTGCCACCGATTCCGCGATAAAGCATAGAATCAACAGCAGCATGGATGGTTACGAAACGCTTGCCAACACCGACTTCGATGTTACCTTTGAGCTTCGGAATCACACTAAAGAATGAACATACAGTATCATTCGTGCGATCACCGTCATCTGGCAAAAGCGACATGACGCATACTTTGTAGCAACCAGGAGCCAAAGCTCTGGTATCATAAATACCCTGCTTGTATGGGAAGTTAAACTTCACCAAACCTGCATCAATATTCAATTCAGGAATACCAGGGACAGAATCAGCCTGATAGGCAAGGAATCCGTCTGAGCAACGCTTGATCTGAACGCGTGCCTTGATATCAAAGAGATCGCGTACACCGACGTTCTGGAATAACGCGATTACCTGGAAAGGCTTACCTTCTGGCTTTTCGCTGTCATCATCAGGGTCAATAATAGAAGCTGCCTTTACGTCAGCTTCATAACGAGCAATGAGTGTCGCTGTCGCTGTATCGTCAATTGGCAACTGATCACCGCTGAGCAAGCAAACACCATATACAGTATATGTTGCGATCTGCGTAGCGTAGAACTCCTTAAAGCTGATATCCTTTGTTGTGTTGCTCAACCAATTTAACACCGTGACAGTATCACGGAACACAAATTGACCTGTTGAGTTATTCTTGATGTAAAGAGCAACCTGTGAAGAAGGCTGATCATTTGCACCGATATTCCAGAATCTCCAAGAAATAGGAATACCGATATTGATCGGGATGCGCGATGAATCACTTGGCTGTACGATGCCGACAGAACGCAAGTTGTTTGGCGGAGTCACAGTAAACTGTGCAACCGTCGTATTATCAAGCGTATAATCTTCAGCAGCAAAGCCAGGGAAACTCTGTACACCGGTAATTGTCATGGTCATTGTATAAACGCCATACACTGTTGGTGTAAAGTTCGGGAAAGTAACGGCAGCACCCGTATTGCCATAAGGAGCAGGCAAGCGAGAATCACCATTTGGAGATATTGTCACAGAATTTGTATAGACAACACCAACACCGATCTGGTTGATCGTGCATGTCACTGTTGCTGTCTGAATTGCATTTTGACCTTCATTTGTCAAAGTACCTGAAGGTGTGAATGCCTGATTGATCGCTTTTAAGCTACCATTGGCAGGATTCAACACTGAGCTATTCCATGAAAGATTTGTATTATAGTAGATAGCAAATTCCCACGTACCCGTTGTTGGCAAGAATTTGTCTTGTGCATCATAGGTATCGCAGCAACCCGCTGAATAGCAATATGGATTATAGACGATCTTTGTACGTGAATAATCATTAGCACCCGTAGAAAGGATCGTACCTGCTGTACGGTTTCTTGCTTGAGGGACGTTCATGATAATTGCTTGACCGCTCGATGCGCCCGACGTCTTAATTCCAGTGATAACTGGGTAGTAGAAGTACTCTGGACCACCGAAAGCTGTCTTGTAATCAAGGAACCACTGGTTACCTGCACCAGCAACAGTGTTATAATAGAAACGGATCTTTGAAGGGACTGAGCTTCCTTCATAGATGACGGTCTGCCAGCTACCTACGCTACCCTTAGCAAAGGTACCATAGTTCTGAGCCTGATAGTACTCACCATAACTGATAATATTCTTCGCTTGAACAACGAAGTAACGGTTAGGTGCTGTACCAAAAGTCTGGTAAGAATATGATGTCGTACCATAGGGTGAACCGGTTGCCGTACTTGGCATATAACCCTGATATCCGCCACCATGTGGCTCCATACGGTAATTACCGTAATATTGATCTGACGTAGATCCTGATTGGTAGTAGAAAGCATACCCCTCTTGATAAGGATATGTCGACGTTGTGCCGGACTGCGTGATCGGGGTTGCAGCAGCGTTATTGGCGCGGCTTGATGCATACACCGTTCCGTAACCGTCAACCTTCACTTTTTGCACATCGGGGATATTGCCCATTGTGAATGTGAAAGGAACGGTGATCTCAGCAGATACTAACGTATTTGGGAATGCCCAAAACGTACGATCGAGATCAGAAATTCTTGTCGCACCATTATCGGGTGAGATCTCATTCCATACGTTTGGAATGGCTCGCACGATATAGCTTTGACAAGTGAAAGGTCCTTGTGCCTGAGCAGACTGGCTATTGACCAGCATGATCACCGCAAGAACACTAAGCACTAAAGCGTAGATTTTTTTCATAGCGATTGTCAGTTATTTACTTTGGAAGCGTTTGTTAATTATAAAAATTTCGTAGCCTTTTTCCATGCTTCCTAATGAAAAGAGGTTTTTCTCTACATAAATGACACTGCGAAATGCCCCGTTGTGACAGCAAGAAAAAATATTTTTCCGCTCAAAAGGGTATTTCGGCATAATATACTAATACAAAGATACAAAATCTTTTCCACATTCACGCAAAAAACGCATCTTTTCCTCTTTTGGGAATCCATCTATAGCTCTTTCCGTTAACAGTAATAGTTATTATTAGTAAAAATGGGAACAAATAGACGTACAACCAAGCAACGTGATATCATACTGCGTATCGTCAGGGATTCACACTCACATCCAACGGCTGACGATGTCTATTCCCAGGCAAAGGCGGCAATGCCTGCTCTGTCGCTCGGCACGGTTTATCGAAATCTCCGCCTCCTTGCTGATGAGGGCACTATAAAGGAAGTCCACTTCGAGGGGTCGGCAAACCGATTCGACGGAATGACCAATACTCACGAGCACTTCATTTGTAACAGCTGTGGGAAGATCGCCGATATTGAGCCAACATTGGGCAATGTCACAACTTCTCAACTTCATGGGCAAATGGTGGGAAGTCTCGTCCAGAGCTATTCCCTCAATTACTACGGGCTTTGCTCAGATTGCCGCGAAAGCGCGAAGTGAAGATCATAAGCCGAAAAGCATTTTTCTATCCCCTTGCTATTGCGGCATTGAGCCGCTTAGCAACAATACTGTTCATTGACATCTCAGCGATAAGCGGAAAACTCACACAACCCGACATTCTGATGGAATACGGCATTATTGCCCGAAACATCATGAAAGGACTTGGCTTTTCCTATACATGGATAAACACCAGTGGTCATGCCATCACATTCCCAACCGCCTATATGCCGCCGGGGCAAGTGTGGATAGACTACATCATGCTTTCCATATTTGGTGATAATGGCGCGGGTTTGATCGCCATATTCATGATAAATGTCATATTCGGCGTTGTATCGGTTTACCTCATTGGGAAGGTGGTGCAGGAGATGTTCGAAGATACGAGAGCCACGACTGTTGCTCTTTGGGTCGCCGCACTCTATCCGCCCTTCATATATACGAGCGCAACCTTTGGTGTGACGGCAGTCGTTATTTTTCTGAACCTATGGATACTTTTATCCTGCATCCGATTTGAGAAAGCCGTTCGATTTCAGCAAACATCAGCTCGGCATATAATGACAGCGGGCATTGGGTTCGGCTTACTTTGCCTCTTTCGTGGGGAAGCACCGCTCATGCTTATCGGCACTTTGCTCTTCTTATATTTTCGAGTACATCCCCGAAAGTCGCTTCTGCCGAAGCTAGCCTTGATCCTGCTCATTGCAGGAGTGGTGATTGCTCCATGGACAATTCGCAATTATCTTACGCTCGATAGATTTGTCCTTTCAAGCTCAAACGCAGGAGTAAACTTCTGGCGCGGGAATAACGCAATTACAACAGGGGATCTCTTTACCGAGAATGGGCAGCCCATGTGGACGACAGGTGAACTCTGGCAAAAAGCAGAGGTCTATCTTGACTCAGGCAACCGATTCGATAAGATGCACTCAGCGATCTACTTTGATGATACAAAGAAAATGATCGAAGAACATCCCCAAGAAGCTGTGATCTTGGCAATGAAAAAAGGTGTGATCTTTTGGACATTCGATACAAGAGCGAAGACCATAGGGATGATCGGGTATATCGCTCTGTATCTTACAACCGTTATTTTCTTTTTCATAGGACTATATTATGTGTGGAAAAGAAAGCTCGCAATATTCGGTAGTAGGTTGATCGTTTTATGGTGTATACTCGCAACGTTCGTGGTGATGATATTTTTTCCATCGCCAAGGATGCAGATCGTTATGGTCGCTACATTTTTTCCTATTGCCATTTATGGCGGAATACGAGTATGGGACCAGATCACAAAGAGAGAACAAGTTTTGTATTAAACGTTATTTTTCAATTCATTCATAAAGGAGAATACTATGCCATCTTTAAATGGTACGAAGACATTTGAAAACCTAAAAGAAGGTTTTGCAGGTGAATCACAGGCGAACCGCCGCTATCTGTATTTCGCACGTCAGGCAGATATTGAGGGCGAACCCGATGTCGCAGGCGTATTCCGCGATACAGCAGAGGGCGAGACGGGTCACGCTTTCGGTCACTTAGAGTTCATCGCTGAAGTTGGTGACCCCGCAACGGGCAAGCCGATCGGCGATACGAAGACGAATCTTCTCGCTGCAATTGCAGGAGAAACCTACGAGTACAGTGAGATGTACCCAGGATTTGCTCGCACAGCACGCGAAGAAGGATTCGATGAGATCGCTGAATGGTTCGAGACGCTTGCACGCGCCGAAAAGAGCCATGCCGGACGCTTCCAAAAAGCGCACGACAGCATCTAAGAAAAAAGTGTGTGCATAGCCAAAGCTATGTGTACTCGTGAAAGTCTCGAAAACTTTCACAACCAAATACAAAACATATATAACGTACTGCTCTGCGTCGTGCGTGAAACGCTCTTGCAAAAGAGCAACATGGCGTAGAGCGGGTTTTAAGGGAAAGTATGAGGTATAAAATATGAAGTATGAAGATCTAAGAAAACGGACGAAAGAATTCGCACTACAAATCATTCATCTTTATACTTCTTTGCCACAAAGAGCAGAACATAGTATCATAGGACGGCAACTGCTTCGTTCAGGCACATCGGTAGGTGCGCAATATCGTGAAGGTTTCCGAGCAAAATCAGATGCAGACTACATTAACAAACTTCAAGGCGCATTACAAGAATTAGAAGAATCAGTCTATTGGCTTGAATTGCTACATGAGATTACACTTCCTCTGCGGGAGACCATTCTCTCGCTAATGGCAGAATCTAACGAACTGATAGCTATTCTAACGACTCTCGTCAAAAAGAAACGAGCAAAATCGTGATTTTTCATACTTCATCTTCATATTTCATACTTACCCTCTATGATGATATTTGATCCACATGATCCATCCTACTGGAATAAGCAAGACCTTGACAAGGAGTTTACGCGCATCGTTGATGTCTGCAACGGATGTCGCCTTTGCGATAACCTCTGCCCTCCCTTCGTTGATCTCTTCGATAGAATTGACGAGATCGATGACGTACAGACTGCCGCAGGACATGGCAACGATAATCCCGTCATGGCGCTTGAGCAAAAGGATTATAAGCACGTCGTTGATTATTGCTACCAATGTAAGCTTTGCTATCCGAAATGCCCATATACTCCGCCTCATGAATATCAATTAGACTTTCCGCGACTATTGCTTCGCGCTCAAGCAATAGATGTCAAGGAAAATGGAAAGCCGTTCAAAGAAACACTGCGTGATAATTTCTTAGGTGATGCAGATCGCACTGGTGCCATCGCTGAGAAAATGACGGGTATCGTCAATTGGGCAAACAATAACCCAACTGCCCGCAAATTTATGGAGATGACTATTGGCATCCATAAAGATAAAACATTGCCGCATTATGAAGAAGAGACATTTAGAAGTTGGTTCGATAATCATCCGATGCCAAAAAAGCCGGAGCCAGTAGATAAGGTCGCTCTCTTCTATACGTGTATGCTCAATAATAACAAACCGTGGATCGGGCAGCAGTTTGTTGAGATCTTAGAAAATCACAATATCGAGATGATTGCACCGGAGCAGGAATGCTGCGGTATGCCGGAGCTTGGCACTGGAGAATTGGAACGGGTCTATGCGAAGGTTGATAGAAACATCACACGTCTCTCGGCTCTAGTTCGCAAAGGATATAAGATCATTGCGATGAGCCCAAGCTGCTCGATGATGCTTCGTGAAGAATATGTTCTCTATGGCTCTGATAAAGAATCAGGGAAGCTCATTAAGGAGAATACCGTTGACCCATGCGAATACCTAATGCAGTTGCATCGGAAGAAAATTCTGAAGGCAGATTTTCCCGTTCATGTCGCTGAGAAAATTACGTACCATGTATCATGCCATTTGAAAGTACAGAATATTGGCTTTCAATCACGCGATCTATTGAAGATGCTTCCCGGAGTTCAAGTACAGACCGTTCAGCAATGCTCGGGGCATGATGGCTCATGGTCAATGAAGAAAGAGTATTACGAAATATCTCTTAATGCTGGGAAAAAACTTTTCAAGGCAATTGAGAAAGATAAGCCAGCAACCGTCGCAAGCGATTGCTCACTCGCTCATCTCCATATCGAAGAAGGAACGGGCGAAGAGGCGTTGCATCCGATAGAGATCATCTATAAAGCAATGGGATTGACAAAATATATACATGAATCAAAATGATAATTAAGGAAAAATATGAAACCGATACTATTTGAAGAGGTGAAGAATATCTATGAATATGAAAAGATCCGCACGGATTTCAGAGTGCAGGCTATTGCGGGGAAGAAATTGCGAAGGGTTCATTTCGGGGATAAGATGACGCTTGTCTTTGAGAACCGTCAGTCTGTCCTCTTTCAAATTCAGGAGATGATCCGCACCGAGAAGATCATCACCGATGAAGGAATGAAGCATGAGATCGAAACGTACAACCAGCTTGTCCCGAAAGAGAATGAATTATCAGCGACGCTTTTAATAGATATCACGGAGAAATCTATGATCAAACCTGTACTCGATTCACTTGTCGGACTTGGAAAAGACTCGCTCTATGTGCAGATCGGTGAGAATAAAATACTCGCTTCATTTGATGAAGGACAGGAAGAAGAAGATCGGATCAGCGCTGTCCAATACGTAAAGTGGAAGCTCTCGGACGACGATAAAAAGAACCTTGCCGACCCGAAACAAACCCTGGCTCTCGTCTGTACACATCCGAATTACTCGATCACGCAAGAGTTAACATCCACAGAGCGCGCCGCCTTAGTGCAGGATGTGATGGAATCCAATTAGGCATGGAATGTTGTAGTAGGATATTGCAAATGATGTTGGAG
>JBKJHR010000131.1:0-3029 GCA_046598695.1 Kapaibacterium sp. (SeqCode) | reverse complement strand
GCGCGTCTCAGGGAGCGGCTTATCAACCAAGCCACCATCATTCGCAATAACATAAAATGTTCTATTGTCGCTAAATCCAAAATTATATCCTCTTTCGATCTCACCATTGAGCAAACGCAAGCGGACAAATTGTGCAGGTAGATTGACTTGTGCATGTGGCACACCATTGGTAAGCGCCGTGTCACCATACGCATCAGTAAAATTGAATTGATTATTTGTGTTGAACCTACGACTTGTCAATATAAGTGGAATATCATCCACACCATAGGTTCTTGGCAATGGTAGCGCTCGCTCTTCAGAATCTCGGACGATGATCAGTCCGCCCACTCCTTTTGTGATCTGCTGCTGTGTCATCTCATGTAGATGCGGATGGTACCAGTAAGTAGCAGCATTGTTTGTCATTTTCCAATACGGCTGCCATATCGTCCCGGGTGGGATGATCTGATGCGGTCCTCCATCCATCACCGCAGGCAAATGCATTCCATGCCAGTGCAACGTGGTGGAGTCGTTCAATTTGTTCGTGACATTCATATATACCGAATCACCCTTGTTGATAAAGAGCGTCGGACCCCAAAAATCGCCGTTAATGCCTGCGGTGATCGTCTGATTTCCGGCGACATATTGCTTCAGGGTATCTTTGATCGTCAGATTGAAATGTGTCCCCGAGAGTGTGTCAGGTATCCACAGCTTATTGTAGGTTTGTGCCTTGACATGGGACATGCACATTGACAAAGCGAAAATAAGTAATATCTTTTTATACATACGTTTTACAATAATACACAATAGTTGAACGAGAAATTTCTATATCTCCATAAATGACACAAACCTCTGAGATTTGTTTCATTGCCATGGCTTCCACGGTGAAAAGCGGGGCTTTTTTGTGAGTATTGAACTATCTGAATGAGCTACTCAACGATAAGCGTTTCTACGAATATCTTGTCACCCGCATTGATCTGTACCCGATAACTTCCCTTTTGCAAATTTTTCACGGCTATCTCTTTGCTTGTGCCGATACTCTTTTCAAATACTTGCTCACCAAGGATGTTGAATACCCGAACACGATCGGACGTTGAAATTTTCTCTTGGTCTATTCGTATAGTGACATCTCCACTCGATGGATTTGGATAGAGTGTGAAAACCTTGCCAGCGGATATAGGATCATTCCGCTTCACAGCAGAAGCAGCACTCCAACAATCGCTGATAGACGAAGCTGTTGACGCATTGCACGCATACGGCAAGCCATACATATCTTCGATCGTACGAAGAAGAGAATAGTGATTGATCGACTCTGGATATTGCCCGGGCTTCACCATCTGTCCCGTGAAGATCGTCGCAATGCGATTCGCTGCGATGTAATCATCTTCATCGAATGTAAGAATGAAGAGGCTATTATGTGTCTTCGCCCATTCGATGTAGTTATTCAGATTATTATAGACCCATGTATCGCAGAGCGTTAGATTCGCAGGGTAGGAGCCGTCATGCATATCGTTCTTCTGATTTGGCACAACGTATGACACCGTCGGGAGTAGTGTAAAATCCGTTGGGAAGGCAGCCATTGGCTGATTCGTCGTCGTAGGAATTTGATTCACACCTGTACCCATCCAATTGGCAGCGGGATTGTGTTTACGCGCATAGTTGCCCGAACTCCCGCCGTTATATCCGACACTTGGCAGATCTTCCGAATAGGTAATAAATGTTTTACCCACATCGATCAATTGACGTCCGAGGTTCGCCGTGGTGAAGGGAAGCTTTGTCGGGATGGCATCATCAAGTACGCCTTGATTACAGCCAGCATAAAGATCGAGATAGTTCGGCTGACTCGGATGCTCGACGGCATAGGAGTTCGTAAACAATGCCGAGTGTTGGTCGTTTGCCAACGCATTGATATAGGGTCCATGCGACGAACCGATGATCTCCGAATACCCGTGATTCTCCAATATCAAAATAACTATATGATCGGGGGCAGGAAGAGCTACTTGAGTCTTCGATTGAGAAAATGCGATGTTCTTCTCAAAGAAAAAAACAACAACGATAACACCTAAAACTCTGGCGAATTGCGAAGCTGAAAATTTCATGTGTACGAGAGATTATATGAATGTCCACAAATATACCACTCATATTCATTTCCTCGCTCTGATCGGTATCCATATCTCTTCTTCCGAATTCTTGTCTTCGTGTTTATATTTTTCTCCCAGAAGGGCGAAAAACTGATCATAATAGTTTTTGTTCGTTACGAATGATGATCTTTTTTATCAGGGCGATCTGTCCGAGATGGTAGTGAGTATGTTCGATAATTCCGTGAAGATTCCGATAGTAATTGCCATATTTCTCATCGGTAAAGTTTTCCATGAGCATACTCTCCGGCAATTCTTCTATCAAGGTGGCGAAAGTCTCGGCATCAGCCCATGTCTTATTCAATAACGCTTCCCAGTCTTCTTGCGAGGTGACGGGCGGAAGGTCAAAGCTGTATTTATCATGAGCATCAAGTGCGCTTCCCTCCAATACCTTCGAGGTTACACTCACAAAATAATTTACATGGAAAACGAGTGCCGCAATAGTATTGAAGGAATACACTTGCGTTGTAGCTTGCACCCACGTCACGTCAGCCAAAACATCTTTCAGGCAGGACACTGTCCAATTACCGCCGAAGTGAACGTCGCGTAGATGCTTTGCTATTTGTGATGAGAAAGTCATTGAGAAAGAACAAATCTTGAGGTTTTATGAATTCACTTCTGATCTTGGTGGTCATAGCTTAAGCCATAAATTTGGATTCCACGCAAAAGATAGAAAAATATTATAAATATACCTACCATTTGCCTGCCTCCCATAAATTCCACTTTTCGAATAGGTGCCAATTCTTTTCGTATATTGAATAAACCTTTATGGGCACCTATGGGGAAAGAATGAAGGCGGAAGGGGTGAGGGTAGCCACGGCGACTCGCCGTGGCGAGATGAAAGGGGTGCGAATTACATACTCTGGGTTTTGGTTGTAATAGCTGCATTTTTTAGGGGGGATGAAAGCCCGTGTG
>JBKJHR010000072.1:0-4822 GCA_046598695.1 Kapaibacterium sp. (SeqCode) | reverse complement strand
TCAATATATTAGAATGCCGCTTTTTGCAAACTATACCACGCTTGGTACGCACAATTCATATCTCTATTGGCCTTTGCGAACAGGTATCTTCGGGACGGTAGGTTTTTGGTGGCTGATGGTCAGAATGTGGAAGGTTGTTTTTCTCCAACTTCGATTTGTTCAAACAACAGAGGATCGGTTTTTTGCACAGATATCCTTTTTTATGCTGGTGACCTACATGGTGGGGTCTTTCTTTGGATTGATGTATGGTGATACGGTTACAGTTATCGTTGCCCTACACCTGACTTCACTCCACTTGTACATGGAAGAACGATTTGGAACCTACACGCTAAAAAACATTCGGTATTTTGACTCATTACGCCAAAGACAATTGGTGTATCGGTATGAAAAACCTTCAACATTGCAGACTGCAACATAAAAAAATGGTGGGCTACTAAATATAGTCCACCATTTTTTTCTACAACCCTTTCAATACTTCCTGTATCTCCTCGAATGGCGGTAGATCGCCGGGGGTTGGGCAGATATGGATGTAGCGAATGATGCCTTCTTTATCGAGAACAAACGCAGAGCGTTTTGGTACGCCGATCATTCCTCCACCCCAACCAGGGAATTCAATATCGTAGGCATTCACCGCTTCATGGTTGAAATCGCTGGCGAGTGTCATTGTCAAGTCATTATGCTTTCCCCACACGGATAGCGCGGCGGGATAATCAGGGGAGATACCAATAATTTCTGCGTTGAGCGAATCATACACATTCATCGTGTCGCGGATCGTACACATTTCCTTCGTGCAAACTCCGGTAAATGCGCCAGGAAAGAAAAGAAGAACGACGTTCTTCTTGCCAATAAAATCAGGTGTCCGAACGTGTTTTATTCCCTCCGGCGTGGAGTGAAAAAGCGTAACATCAGGTGCGAGCGTGCCAAGTGTAGCCATACGTGATCAATAAATAGTTAAAATCTCAATAATGTTGTAAACGTACGCACGAGATCGTCGGTTGTTTCTGCTTTGGGAGTAACGCGAACTCTTTGTTTCAAGTAAGACCATTTATTGCCCTATTTTTCTTTCACACTCTTAGAACTCTATTCCTGCATGAATGTTTTTAAGAAGCTCTAGAGGTGATATTTTTTTTCATGATTCCAATAATTCGCCGATGTTGCTTGGTTCTTTATTACATCGTCTTGATGCTGATCTTACGCGGGCAAATGTATGGCCAGTTTGATCCATATAGTGCGATCAACGATCCTCTTTCAATTACCAAACTTCATACACCACTCAATAAGCCCCTCCGATTTGTCAGCAATCATGGCTTAACGTCGAAGCGCGATTCGATCGACGGAAATTTCATTCTTGCCAGTGATTCTGGCTCAGGAGTGATAACACACCTTTGGCTAACGACACATGCCGTTGATTCGACGACGAACCTCAAGATCTATATTGACGGGAAGTTAGTAATTCAAAGCAAAGACAGCAATTTTTTCGGCAATATTCATGGACTGTTTCGTCCACCCCTCAATGATTTCTTCCCGGGGGCTTACATCTGCGATGTACAGATGCCCTATACGAAGAGCTTTCGTATAACCTATACAGAAGTACCGTTCGAGTGGCAAATATATTATGCTATTGCGTGGAGGCCAGTAAGTACGGCGGGTGTTATTACCCGATCATTTGATCCCTATTCTGATCCGACCCTTTCTGCATTCCAGACAACTGCGGAGAGTAAGATGAGGGGAGATACAACTCTGTGGGGTTCGAACATTGGAGTGCCACTGCCACTCCGCAATACTCTTGTACCAAAAACCGAGACAAATCTTCGGACTTTGGTCGGACCAGGATACATTCGTCGTTTGCAGATATTCCCTGACTCATGCGTAGGATTCCAAAAGGATTCGCTCTGGTTGAAGATCTATTGGGATGATGAAGTCATCCCATCGGTTTCATGCCCGCTTAGCGATTTCTTTATGCAGAGAAATGATGCCGATATTCCCGTACAATGTATTTTTTTTCAAAGTAAAAACGGTGCACTCTGGGAATCCTCATTTCCAATGCCATTTGAGAAGAAGGCAAGGATCGCTATTGAAAATAGATCGCAAAAAACGGTGACATTCATTGCAGCTGTTGACTATGCGAAATCTTCAATTCGTCACGACGATCATGGATACTTTCATGCACATTTTAGTGAAATTAATCCGACGCGTTTTCATATCAATCATAAAGTACTTTCCATCAAAGGTGAGGGGAGAGTTGTCGGGCTTGCATTACAGATCCCTCATAATAGCTTTCCTTCGTGCTTAGAGGGCGATCCCATTATTACTGTTGATTCGAATGCGAATAATTTTATTCGTTATACTGGGGGCGAGGATTATTTCAATGGAGGATGGTGGTTCAATTGGGGCATGTTCTCCCGTGCTTTTGCAGGGCATACTCGTTTATTCCAAAGTTTTTATCGGATGCAATGTCTGGATGCATTAGATTTTACGAAGTCTTTTGATTTTGAGCTTCAGCATGGAAATAACTCTGATCTACAAGTTGATTATAGAACTGTTATATATTACTATCAAAAACACATTCAATTTACAGTAAACCGCGACACCCTTCGCTCGGGGCAGAGTTGGCATATTGCAGGAAAAAACTATCCACCGCGATCACCTATCACGCTCACTTTTGACGGCATACTCTTTGCAGTGACTTCGACAGATTCTATTGGTAATTTCGATCTTGACTATATAATACCAGCCTCTTGGAAAAAGGGTATGGGGAAACTCTCTGTCAACGAAGAGAATTACCCACAGCCCATCACGATCCTTTCTCGTCCTATCATCGCCCCACTTCTTGAATATTATCCACCTGTTGTGCGATTTGGTGATACCATCACTATTGCGGGGAATGGATTCGAGAAGAATGAGAGCATAAAGCTTTTTTTTGATAGTATTCCTATCCCTTTGATAGCGCCTGTAGCTGTAGATTCAAATTATCATTTTTTGGCTCGTGCATTTGTACCCTCTCTCTCTGATAGGAAATACAAACTTTCTGTTCGCGCGGAAAAAAGTGGGAACATTGCTTATGAATATCCTATACAAGTCAGTCGTGTATTACTATACGAATTTGAGGATCTTTATCCAACTGCATTGCATGATTCGGGATG
Source organism: Kapaibacterium sp. (SeqCode) (assembly GCA_046598695.1). Taxonomy (GTDB): domain Bacteria; phylum Bacteroidota; class Ignavibacteria; order Palsa-1295; family Palsa-1295; genus JBKJHR01. The sequence goes on along the minus strand of JBKJHR010000072.1, from coordinate 1,679 downwards.
GTTTTGGGTACGAAATTTGAGTGAGAGGTGGTTCGGAGCATGGAGTAAACAGACCGCGGTCCAATACGAACCAAACAAGACAGGGAACGCCTGCACTTTTTATATTACTGTTCCCAAAAGTGATACGTTCTCAGTGCGTATGATCCTTTCATACGGAACCCAATTTGGGAAGTACGACTATTATCTTGATGGTATCCTCAAGGGGCACATTGACTGTTATCGTAAATATGATCCGATATGGATGGAGCCGCAACCTTCAGATACGCTTAGTATGGGAGTGCTCTATCTTAACGAAGGCAAACATTCCGTACAGCTGATATCAACAGGAAAAAATGACAACTCGACAAATTACTACCTCGATGCAGATATTCTGATCCTTACTCCCACCACCAAACTCCCACTTTCTCCTGGGACGATCATAGATACCCTTCCGCCCCTTAACATACCTATCATTGATAAAGAATATGGTAGCAAGGGAGTATTCCTCTTTCCGAATCCGGTGACGGATGGCTTTGTCATTGCTGGTATATATTCCAAAGAGGATTCTGGTAATAGCTCGGCATTGTTACAGATCTCTCTGACAGACGTGCTTGGAAGAGAGCTTAGTAAACCGATTGCCATCGGGTTAATTAATGGTTTTGGACAAACGAAGCTCAACCTCTCGCTTCTTCCTTCGGGAGATTATTATATCAATTACGTTTTGCATTCGGCAAATGGTATTCAGCACTTTACACGACTCTTGACAAAACCCAAGTAGGTTACCACGAAGTTACTAACAACTTATCTTCTTATCCACTATTGTGCATTGTAATTTGTTCATTGTTATATGTCCTATTAGTGGTATTTTTGCACTCTTTTTAATGCGAGGCTATAAATTGTGAGCGTTTTACCGATTCCGAATAAAGAAATGCAGGGTGCGCGTTCGTCGCGCAATTATCTCCGCTCGTTCAGCGAACTCTATGACCGCGTTGCCGGGACTGGGCTAATCCCGCCGCAGGCTGTGGAAGTTGAGCAGTCGCTTCTCGGCGCAATGATGATCGATAAGACGGCAGCGAACCGCGTCATGGAGGTTCTTGGCGATCGCTCGCTTGAAGATAGCCCATTCTACCGCGAAGCCCATACAGCTGTCTATCGCGCAATTCTTGCCCTTGATGCCAAGAGCGAGCCGATCGATCTTCTCTCGGTAACGAACCGTCTCCGTGTTGACGGGACGCTCGAAGAAGTCGGCGGTCCTTCGTATTTGGTTGAGTTGACATCAAAGGTCGTCACAACAGCGAATGTTGAGGCTCATGCACGGCTTATCCTCGAAAAATACCTTGCTCGTGAGCTTATCCGTACCTGCGAGGAAGTGAAGCTCCGCTCGTTCGTTGGAGAAGATGATACGTTCGAGTTGTTGGATAAAGCGGAGTCCGATCTCTTTCGTCTTTCGGAAACACGCCATCGCAAGAGTTTCCAGCGTATGAATCATCTTGCGCATGAGACGATCGAATATTTGCAAAAAATCCACGAGAAGGATCATAGCACAACGGGTATTCCTTCGGGGTTGCAGGAGCTTGACGATATTACCAGTGGTTGGCAGAAGACCGATCTTATTATTCTCGCAGCTCGTCCGTCGCAAGGAAAGACCGCTCTTGCCTTGACGCTTGCCAGAAATGCCGCATTGAACCCTATCAAAGAAC
>JBKJHR010000011.1:0-7101 GCA_046598695.1 Kapaibacterium sp. (SeqCode) | reverse complement strand
CTGTGCATTGAGCTTGTCAACGAGCTTCTGCTTGCCGACGGCACCAATCTGCATATCCACCATCTTACCGCCTTTGAAGATCATCAGCGTTGGGACGGAGCGGATGCCGAGCGACATCGAAACTTCAGGACATTCATCAACGTCCACTTTCGCGATTACAGCTCTGCCAGCATACTCGCCAGCCATTTCTTCGATGATCGGGTCGATCATACGGCAGGGACCGCACCATGTGGCGCCAAAATCTACGAGCACGGGTTTATCACTCTGAAGCACATCCTTTTCAAATGAAGTATCGGAGACATGTAATGGTCCGACTATTGTTGTTGTCATAATTCTCGAATCCTTTCTTAACTAATTGTAAATTTGAAATCATATTGTTCTACGCACAATATGACGATTTGTTATCGTGCAAAAAGCACTCTGTTTTTCCCGAAGCGTGATTCAAAATCTGTGATAAACCCTTCGTCTCCGCTGACCCAATACTTTTCGGGAAGTTTATATCGGCGCGCGATCGGAGATTCGGGATTTTCAACAACGACGTATGCGGTGCGATTCCCTTTATGTTGGGAACAGATCGCAGAAAGATCGCTGACCTGCTTTTCGATGTTGCCGTTCTCCGTGATCTTCATGACGACACCCTTTGCCTGATTGCGACGGACAACGCTTATATCAAGGGCATCGCTGACAATAATGCTCGGCGTATCGTCAATCCCACCTTTTTTGATCTTGCCCTGAATAGCAATAGGCTGTTCATCAACGAGCATCATCTGTGATTTCGCATATTGATCGCTCCAGAAGACGCACTCAATTTTGCCGCTGAAATCCTCCAAACTGACAATCGCAAATGCTTTGCCATTACGATCAAGTTTTCTGGTGATCCCGACAATTACCCCTATTACGAATACAGTATCACCCTGTTTCAGATCAGCCAATTCACTCGTCCGATGCGAAGAGAATGACATCACATCGATCCTATATCGTTCGAGCGGATGCCCCGATACATAGAAACCAAGCATAGCCTTCTCGCGGGAAAGAAGCTCTTTCTCATCCCATTGCACATCAGCAATGCTAAGAGGCGGCTCCTTCACCGAGACAGCCTCACCAACGCCACCGAAGAGGCTATCTTGCCCATCTTCACTTGCTTTCGCGGAAAGAGAACCATAGGAAAGAGCCTTTTCGATATTCGCAAAAAGATCGGAGCGGTATTTGGCGAGAGTAAAACCTTCAGGCTTGATCGAATCAAATGCGCCAGCTTGTACAAGTGCTTCGGCAGCTTTCTTATTGACCGTTCGGGTATCAAGACGGGACGTAAAGTCGAAGAGCGAAGTGAAGGGTCCGTTCTTTGTACGCTCTGCCGTCATAGCATCAACGCACTTCGCGCCGACGCCTTTCACGCCTGCAAGTCCGAAACGAATACCTTCTTTCGTTGCAGTGAAGGTTGCGATACTCGAATTTACGTCAGGCGGCAATGTCCTAATATCAAACTTCTTCGCTTCATCAATGAGCTGGACGATATAATCTGTCGAACCCATTTCATGTGTCATATTTGCTGCAAGGAATTCAGCAGTGTAATGCGCTTTGAGGTATGCCGTTTGATAGGCGATAACGGAGTAGGCGAGGCTATGGGATTTGTTGAATCCGTAAGAAGCGAATTTTGCGAGGCGGTCAAAAATTTCTTTGGCGATCTTCTCTGGAATTTTATTTTCCATGGAGCCGGAGATAAAGACGGCTTTCATCGCCTCCATCTTTACCATATCCTTCTTACCCATCGCACGGCGCATCTCATCTGCTTTTGCAAGTGAGAAGCCCGCCAGATCACGCGCAACACGCATCACCTGTTCTTGAACTACGATGACACCATACGTCTCGTTCAGGATCGGCTCCAAGAGCGGATGCAAATACTCAACGGCTTTGCGTCCGTGCTTACGTTCGATGAACTCCGGGATGTATTCCATCGGACCCGGACGATAAAGCGCATTCATTGAAGAAAGATCTTCGATGTTCGATGGCTTCAATGCCCGCATATAATTCTGCATCGGCGCAGAATCGAACTGGAAGACAGCAAGCGTATCACCTCTACCGAATAACTCGTATGTTTTCGGATCGTCGAGCGAAATATCATCAATATTGATCTTCACGCCATGATTTTGCTCGATCAAAGCAAGCGTCGTATCAATGATCGAAAGAGTACGAAGCCCAAGAAAGTCCATCTTCAAAAGACCTGCATCTTCGATGTCCTTCATCGAAAATTGCGTGACGGCTTCTTCGACGTTCGGTGCTTTATAGAGCGGGACGTAATCAGAAATATCTCCCGGTGCGATCACAACTCCCGCCGCATGTTTCGAGGCAGAGCGTGCAAATCCTTCGAGCACGACCGAGTACTCAAGCATGTGCTTGACGCGATCATCGCCGCCATATTTGCGAAGGACATCCTTCATCTCCGGAAGCTCCATCGCTTCTTTGAGCGGCGTTACACGCCCCATCACAACGGGGATGCACGTTGTCAGTTCATTGATAATGCCGAGCGGCACGCCAAGCACTCTGCCGACATCTTTCAAGACGGCACGAGCAGAAAGGGTAGAGAACGTGATGATCTGTGCAACGGATTCTGCGCCATATTTCTGGCGCACATAGTCAATGACGATTCCGCGCTTATCGTCGGAAAAGTCAATGTCTATATCGGGCATGGATACACGTTCGGGGTTCAGGAATCGCTCGAAGAGCAGATTATACTTGATCGGGTCAACATTCGTAATGCCCAATGCATACGCCACAAGCGAACCAGCCGCCGAACCACGACCGGGACCAACACTTACTCCTTTTTCACGCGCCGCCGCAATGAAATCTTGCACAATGAGGAAGTATCCGGGGTACCCCATTTTCTTGATAACATCAAGCTCGAAGCGCGCACGGTCTTTGGTTTCGGTATTGAGTGATGTATATCGCTTATCAATTCCTTCCCACGTTAATTTTTCGAGATAGTCATCAAGCGTAGTAACTCCCGAGCCTTCGGGAATAGGGAAGCTCGGCATCTTCAGTTCTTTCGAGAGAACGAGGTCACATTTATCGGCGATCTCCAAACTGTTTTCTATCGCGCCTTCATAATCCTTGAAAAGCTCCTTCATTTCTTTGGCAGTGCGGAAATAATTTTCCGCGCTACCGTATTTGAGGATATTGACGTCCGGAGGTGAATCTTTATCCGCATCCTTGATATACATCAGCACATTATGCGGCACGGCGTGCTCGGGCTTGATGTAATGGCAATCGTTGGTTGCGATGAGCTTCAAGCCCATTTCCTTTGCGAGCTTCGGCGCAAGTGCTAAGACTTTCTGCTCGCCTTCGAGATGATGATTCTGAATTTCAACATAGAAATCATCACCGAAAATATCTTTATAGATTCCCGCGACCTTCTTGGCATGATCGTAATCTCCAGCAATAAGATACGGCGAGATAACGCCACCTGCACAGGCAGAAAGTGCAATTAATCCCTCACCATATTCTTTGAGGAGTTCGGTATCAATGCGGGGTTTGTAATAGAAGCCTTCGGTATGACCCTTCGTCACAAGCTTCATCAAATTCTTATAGCCCGCTTCGTTCTTGGAGAGAAGGATCAGATGATGATACGCTTTGCGCTTACCGGATGGGTCGCTGATGGCGGCGCGGTCAAAGCGCGAGCCTTCGGAGAGTACATAGACCTCGCAGCCCACGATAGGCTTGATTCCCGCAGCTTTCGCCTGTTTATAAAAATCATACGCACCGAACATCACACCATGATCGGTCAGCGCAACAGCCGACATCTCGTTCTTGACGGCTGCACCAACGAGATCCTTGACGCTGCAAGCACCGTCGAGGAGTGAATAATACGTATGATTATGTAAATGGACGAAGTCTGCTGCCACTGGATCGGATAGAAATTATGAGTTGGTACAATAGGATATCCTTGCCTTATGTTCCGAAAGCTATCAACAATTTACCAGTGAGGCAAAAGTAAGGGCAAACACTTACAAAACGAATCATTCTATCGGAACTTTCTTATGCTACAATCCTTTTCTAATACTGGATTTGCTTTATCATTATTCTTCAATCGTATGGTACACAACAACACAACAACACAACAACACAACAACACAATAGGCTCGTCCTATTCATTTCTTTCTTTCTGATTCAACTCGTGCTTTTTACGTTCACGCCACAGGCAAAAGCACAGTGCCCCACTGATATACACCCAACGGTAGGTGAAGCGCATTATACTCCATGGATATCAAGTACATTAACAATTACTGATCCTTATATTTCACCACCTTGTACCTATAAGGTTTGGTATTGCCATAGAGTCGTAGATAGTTTTCCTTGTTGGCCGCCAATAAAGTGTGTTTCAATTCAAAGATATGTGTACAAGGTCAAACCAATTTCGGGTTGTACAAATGTAGATAGTTTGACCCTCATCAATCGAGGTCTTGATACGGTGTGGAATCTTCCGCCCGATACATTGCTGCCTTGTATTGATACAAGTTTATATGGCACGATGACCATGACAACCTCAGCCTGTTGGAAGAAAGTACAAGAAACGCCAGCAGCTTACATGCCCTGTGGAGAAACAGGGAGTGTGCGATGTATACAATCATGTAGAATTTGTAAAGACGGTGAGAGAGTTGGTAAATTTAATTGCAGCTGGCAATTAACAGGAACACCTGATTGTCAAAATCTCAATCTTGATCCTCCGTGTTTCATAGTACCTTGTGGTGCACGACCGTAACGATGATACAATATGAAAAAACATAATTTTTTACTGCGTATCATTGCCATAATACTTCTCCTCTTTGGGGGAGAAGTATATAGTCAATATGTTTGGCAACAAACACAAGAGGCTTTCATAGGGAGTGATAGTACAAACTTCCAACTTATTTCTTCTTATCACAACGTAGTTGTCGCATGTGGACCTCAAATTTCCACCAACTCAAAGCAATTTTCGCTTGTCGTCTTCCGTTCCGACGATGCAGGCAGAACGTGGGAGAAAAAGAATACTTTACCCATCGGTATAAATAATGATGTTGACGAAGTCTATACAACGATTCAACAAATTGATTCGCTCCATACGATCGTAGGGGGATATACAAATCACTTTGGCGATACGGCGTTAATATTGAAAACAAATGACGGTGGGGGAACTTGGTCAAAATCCCATTTTCTATTTAGAGGTTTGATTGTGAGTATGCATTTCTCTGATTCTCTTACCGGAATGCTTATCTGTCAGGATAATGATACTGATCATTTTGTCAGAGGTGGTGGCACATCGCGGGTATATATCACGTCGGATGGTGGCTTTCAATGGAATATGACACCATTTTCTGAGACACCTAACCTAAAAACCTCTTTTCAATCTTTCTTCTCTTTGTGCCATTCTTACGGTAAAAATATGTACCGTATATTCAGATATAATACAGGGAAAATCTATACAACCAATGATAACTGGGTTAGCGTGGATTCTACGAGTCAGATTATTGATGGTGACTTAGGTTCGCAGTATCATTTTTTCAATTGTACATTTTCAGAAGACACGATTATCGCCTCCGGTGGATATAGTGCAGATGGTGTATTTACGTATGCAAAAGTCCACGCGATTATTGTACGTAGCACCAATGCTGGAAAAAGCTGGGGGGAAGTTCAACACTTCCCTGATTTTGTAGGTGTTTCGGGGATTACAGATATTGCCTACGATACAATTATTGCAGCAAGCCAGCCTGGCAACACAACAAAAGGGATTGGAAAGATATTGTTGAGTTCAGATAAAGGAGTCTCTTGGCATACTGATACCGTAACTGTTCCTACGAAAGCCTCTGATTGGCTTCATGCCCTAACGATGACTTCCTCAGGGCCAGTTGGTATATACGGAGGAGATAATTGGAGTAATAATCCCTCCGCACTTGTACGAAGCAAACAGAGAGCTTCTTCCGTAAGAGAGATTGCTTTTACTGATAGTAAAATACTGTATCCTAACCCCGTTGTCTCATCACTTCATTTTACAACAAAGCCGCGACATAGTTCACTCTATGATGTACTTGGTCGAAAGGTGAAGGAATTATCACCCGAAGAGTTGCGAAGCGGGAAAGTGGATTGTACCGAATTACAATCAGGTATTTACTACATCACAGCGGATGGTCATTCCTATAAGTTTGTCAAAGAATAAAAGCAAGGAGAGGAGCACTTTGTAATCTAAAAGAATCTGAGACTCTTCTTTCCGAATCCGCTGTTTATTGGCTGTCTTAACTAACGGACTTTCAATCAGCGTGCGTACATTCCCAAAGATTCTTTGTATCCTTGCGATTCTCTTTCTCGGAGCGACGTATTCGTATTCGCAGCTCTCTACCTCAGGTCGTCCGCCGATACCTGATCTCACCGCGCTCAATAGTCCAGTCTATGATGAGACGGGGACTCTCTCGCCGGATCAAATCGCCTCGCTTGTTGCGAAGCTGAAGCGTTACGAGGATTCTACCTCAACGCAGGTCGCTATCATTATCATCAAGACACTTGACGGCTACCCAGCCAGTGATTATGCTATCGAAGCCGCACAGCAGAATAAGATCGGGCAATCAAAGAAGAACAACGGCGCCCTTATCATGCTTGCCAAGAATGACAGGAAGGGTTTTATCGCGACAGGCTATGGCTTGGAACCGACGCTCACCGATGCAATGACCTCGCAAATTTACCAGACCATTCTTGTTCCAGCATTGAAGCAGAATGATTATTATGGCGGTTTGGATGCTACAATTGATGCGATCAAGCAAGCAGTTGGGGGAGAATTCAAAGCCGTACCAAAAGCAAACAAAGAACCCGGGGTAGGCGGTAGGTCTATTCTTTGGTTCGTCCTCATGTTTGTCGTATTCGTCATTCTTCGTGCGGCATTCGGGACGGGCAATCGTCGGACAGTTGTCGGCTCTAGTGGCGGTGGGTCGGGATGTTGGGGTGGTTTATTACAAGGACTTTTCTGGTCAACGATCTTCCGTGGTGGCGGTGGAAGTGGCGGCAGCGGATGGTCGGGCGGTGGTTTTGGTGGAGGAAGTAGTAGTGGCGGTGGCGGTGGCTGGTCAGGCGGCGGTGGGT
>JBKJHR010000219.1:0-7806 GCA_046598695.1 Kapaibacterium sp. (SeqCode) | reverse complement strand
CTCCAACCCCGAACTTGCCTTTGAGGAACATGAGACGGGCAAGCTCGTCGCAGAAACATTGATGAAGATCGGCGTTGACGTGAAGACTGGCGTTGCACGAACAGGAATTGTCGGTACACTAAAAGGCAACGCAGGAAAGAAGATCGTTGCACTTCGTAGCGATATGGATGCCCTACCAATTCTTGAAGCGACAGGGCTTCCCTTCGCATCGAAGAATCAAGGAAAAATGCATGCCTGCGGACATGATGCACATACGGCGATCGGGCTTGGTGCAGCAATGATCCTTTCTGAGTTAAAAGACGAATTGAATGGCGAAGTACGCTTTCTCTTCCAACCAAGCGAAGAGAGAAACCCAGGAGGCGCGCCGTTTATGATAGAAGATGGGGCACTTGATGGCGTGAGTGAAATATATGGATTGCACGTCATTGCCCAACATGATGCAGGCACAGTGGGCTTCTGCCCGGGCGAGATGATGGCTTCGGCGGATGAGATCTATATTGCTATAAAGGGAAAATCAGGGCATGGTGCACGTCCGCAATTTACTGTTGATCCCATTGTCACAGCTTCGCAAGTTGTGCTTGCCTTGCAAACTCTCGTCTCGCGCAACCTCGATCCTTTTAGTCAGGGTGTTATCACTATCGGCTCAATTCATGGTGGATTCGCGCCGAACATCATTCCCGAGGAAGTGAAGTTGGTTGGTACGTTACGCTCAATGACGAGAGAGTGGCGCGAATATGCCCACAAGCGTGTCGTCGAGATCACTGAAGGAATTTGCAAGTCAGCCGGAGCGCATTGTGATATTTTGATCGATAAAGGTTATCCTGTCCTGCATAATAACCCAGACAAGACAACATTTGCGCAAGATGCAGCGCGAGACTTCTTTGGTAACGAGCATGTCTTTAACGCAGAAAGATTAATGGCAGCAGAGGACTTTGCATACTACTTAGAGAAAGTCCCCGGCACATTCTACCGCCTCGGAATCCGAAATGTATCACAAGGCATCACCGCAGATATTCATAACGATCACTTCACCATTGACGAAGAGGCTCTACGAACTGGAATTGCTATGCAAGCATACTTGGCAGTGAAGGCATTAAAGTAAGAAAGAGAATGAAGTACCAACTCAGTCATTGCATCTGCGTTGAAACGCCTCAGAGTGAAGAGGCAGCAAAGTTCTATCAGGATGTGTTCGGGATGGAGTATTCCATGCGCGACGGCGACTCCATTGAACTTCGATCAGGTGATAAACTTCTCTATTTCGACACAGCACCTGAGCATCGAACTATATTCGAGTTCTATGTAGAAGATATTGATGTTGCAAGAGTTGAACTTGAAACAAAGGGTTGCTCAGTGATTCGTTGGGGTGGCAAAGGAAAACCTTGTTATATGCAAGACCCATTTGGAAATGTGTTTAATCTTTACCAACCATAATTTATTGTGCTGAAATTTCTTTCTCGTCCCATTTATGGTGCTGTTGCAGTCTTTGTAATTGCTTTCATCGTTTATCTGCAAACGATGGCGCATGGACTTGGCTTTATTGATTCAGGCGAACTTGCTACCGTTTGTTCCACTCTTGGCATAGCCCATCCGACAGGTTATCCGTTTTTCACGTTGATCGGTTCGTTGTTTGCCCACCTGCCAATAGCCGAGCATATTATCACTCGGCTCAACATTATGTCTGCTCTTTTTTCTGCACTCGGAGCGGGGGCTGTTGTTTTTCTCGGGCATGAAATTCATTTGTACTGGCTCGAACTTCGTAAAAAGAAGATTGCCGTTGATCCCAAGAAAAAGAAAACTATTGAGCCAGAGATAACAACAACGAATGAGACAAAGAAGCATCAGGCTGTTGCCGCAGGTATCTTCACAGGACTTATTATCGCCTTCAGCGAGACGTGGTGGACAAATTCTACATCTATTGAGGTTTACCCTCTTCATCAACTTTTTCTTCCTGTTGTCTTGACATTCTTTTTGAGAATGCTCCGCAATGAAAGCGATAATACCAAGCTCTCACGAGATGGACTTCTCTTCGCTCTTACACTCGGCTTGTCATTTAGCAATCATCTGACAACAGTTCTGCTTGCCCCTGCTTGCCTGTATATGTATTTCGGATGTTTCGGCTTTGGTGCGAGTTCTTGGAAACGCATTGGCAAGCTTTCCCTTCCGTTCGCTATTGGTTTGCTTCCTTATCTCTATCTATTCTTACGTGCAGGCTCCTATCCTCTTATGGATTGGGGACACCCGGCAGATATGGGAAGTTTTATGAAGCACGTCACAGGTGGACAGTATAAGATTTGGATGTTTCAAGGCGGTGCAGGCGAGAATTGGAAGTATTTTTGGAAGTCCTTGCCAGGTGAATTCTACTGGCTAATGCTTGTAATGTCTATAGCAGGGATAGCCGCTTCATTCCGTGCCATGTCTCGCAAACGAGCACACATTCTTCCCTTTCTGCTTCTTCTTTTCTTTGGGTGTCTTTTCTATGCGATCAATTATAGTATCCATGATATTGATTCGTATTTCCTCCTTGCCTATTTAGCGTTCGCACTTTTATGCTCCATCGCATTTTCCGAGATCGGGTTTAGCACTGCTCGATTGACAATGAGGATAACAAGCTATGCGTATGTTGCTCTTTGGTTTGGTGTACTTCTGGGGGCAGGAGAAATGGTCGCGCATTATTCCAGCGTTGACGAATCGGGGAATCACATGGTGGATGATTATACGCAGAATATGCTAAAGAACTTGCCGAAGGATGCCATCATCTTCTCTTCGGCATGGGATTTCTGGGTCAGCGGTTCGTTCTACTACCAACACATCGAGAAACTCCGCCCTGATGTGACCGTGATTGACTTAGCATTGCTTCGTGACCGCCCCTGGTACTATTCACACATCAAACAGATCGCTCCTGATCTATTACAGAATTGCAAAGCAGAGCTTGATGCGTTCATGCCAAACCTGATCGCTTTTGATAGAGGTGATAACTTTTCAGGGCAGGCTATTGGGGAGACATATAAAGCGTTCACTGAAGCACTCGTACGAAATAATCAATCTCGCCCGATCTTTATCACATCTGAATTACTCCAAGAGCGTGACGGATTATTCGCACCTTCTTTTAAGCCTATTCCTGCGGGTTTTGCATTCCGACTAAGTGAACGCGATACGCTTTTTAGTATTCCTATCCCTACTATCGAATGGAATGATAAGAATTATCGCGAGAGAAATTACTACACTGATAATGCTCGACTCTTGCAAGCATTGCCACTTGCTGCAAGTGCGGAAGTATTGCAGCGTCAGGGGAAGCTCGAAGAAGCGAAGAAAATGCTTGATGTTGCTCTTCGCTTTAAGCCTGACATGGCAATTGACTTGGAAACTCTAAAGGAACGTGATAGAAATTTTGCCATCATGGTAAATGAGAAATTTGCTCGTTTTCAGGAAATGGGTGACAAATTAGGAAAGTAATGGGTAAGTCTCAATTCGTCGTATATTTGTAGAAGTATCTTCCAAGAAAACTATCTAATCCATTCATTCAACTCTATGAGATTTTTATCATTTATTTTCGTTGCCTTATTTGTATTTACATCAGTCGCGTCAGCGCAAATGACTATCAGTCGTACTGATTTTTCATCACGCATTGGAAAATCAAAAATAATAACGACTCATAGTGGTACTGAAGGGGGACTGACAACGGAGCTCTCTAATCAAATTAAAGCACTCGTAGATAAGAATGGTACCGGGCAAACGTGGGACTTTACGTCATTTACATTCGAGAATATTGCCGCAAATACAAACACTATTTCATCAACAACAACAGGTGCCACTGGAGGGAATGACTCTCATTTTGCATCTGCGAACTTCGTCGTGAGAGATATTGAAGCTGAGTCCCCCGATTACGCATCATATCAATTTTATGCTCTTTCTGATGCTTCGCTGAACTTACTCGGCGAGACCACCGATAAATTAGAGGTACTTCTCAAGTCCTCACCAACCCCTGCCACATACGTCCGTTACCAATTTCCTGTCACTATGAGTTCGTCTTGGGAATGTACTTCCTACGACCAAGTCCTTAATGAAGATAGCATCGGGGTGGCTTTCCCTGTTACAATGGATAACCATATAGTCATTAAATCAGAAGTTGATGGGGAAGGTACACTTGTTTTACCTACGGGTTCGGTTAATGTTTTGCGTTTGAAAATCACTGTGACAAGGACCACATCAAAAGCCACAGCTTCAGGTGTTACTTTTACCGATGAAAATGTACATTATGAATTCATGAATAAAGAGAAAGAATTAGTAGCGCGTCTTGCAGAGTATCACACTCATCCGAATGCTAAAGTTGCCACATATCTCGCTACCTCAGCTGATGCGAGTTATTATACAAGTTCAACCACAGGAGTACGTGATAATGCTTCCTCTGATTCACCTTTGCAACTTTCACTTAATGCAAATCCTGTAACCAAACCAACGTCTATTCTTTTTACTCTTCCGACTGAAAGCCAGATTAGCATTCAGGCAATGGATGAGTTGGGACGCGAAGTACGCCTTATATACAGTGGTGTCGGTCATATCGGCAATAATTCGGTAATACTTGACCCCGTTTCATTTGCGAATGGTAATTACTTCTTGCGTGTTACATCGGGGAATGTCGCGGCAACGCAAAAATTCATCATTGCAAAGTAACGCTTTTTTGCGTATTTTTTCATACATTTTCACAAACTCTAAATTCCTATTATTATGACGATCAAAGATTACATCCGCGATATACCTGATTTCCCAAGTGTTGGCTATGTCTATCGCGACATCTCCCCGATCCTACACAATATCGTAGCATTCGAGCATGCAATCGAAATGCTCTACCAAAAGGTCAAAGATTTCAAGCCCGATGTCGTTGTCGGCATTGAGTCTCGTGGCTACCTCTTTGCCTCACCACTTGCGATGAAGCTTGGCGTTGGTATTGCCACGGCAAAGAAGCGAACTGGAGACCACCCGCTCGACGTAGTCGGCATTGATTACTCCATCGAAATGGGCACAGACCGAATCGAGATGCTGCGTGATGCGGTCGAAAAGGGTGAGAAAGTCATTATCATCGATGATGTCATTGCAACAGGTGAAACGGCAAAGGCAACGGCTGATGTTGTAAAACTCCTCGGCGGTGAAGTTGTGTGCTTTGCCTTCTTAGCCGATATTAATCTCTATGACGGCTTACAATTGATCGAGGATATCGCACCATCCGTGCATATCTACGATTGCTAAGAGAATTTATAAGGGATAAAAAAAAGGACAGACTTCAAAGTCTGTCCTTTTTTCGTTAACGCCGTTCTACAAGCGGTACATTGATCTGTACTGGTTCTAATCCTCCCACGCGCAGAGAGTGGACTTTGTTTGGTGCGAGATGCTCGCGTGTCTCACTTACTTTCTTTGCGAATTCCTCAGGGAATCGTTGGATCGTGAATTTGACGGGCCATGCCGCAGCCTCGCCGAGTGCGCAGATCGTTCTGCCCTCAATATTCTTTGCGACATCTTCAAGTAAGGCAATGTCTGCTTTTGATGCCAAACCTGAATTCACGCGCTTGAGTATCTTTTCCATCCATCCGGTACCTTCGCGGCATGGCGTACACTGTCCGCAAGATTCATGATGATAGAATTTTGATATACGTTGCAATACTTTTGGAATATCAGTATCTTCATCCATTACCATGATACCGCCGGTACCTATAGATGAACCTACAGCCTTCAAACTCTCGGCGTCCATCTTTACGCCCTCGAGTGCGTCACCACGAAGAGGAGGCATTGATGAGCCACCCGGAATAACCAACTTGATCTTCTTGTCGCCGGGCACACCCCCTGCATATTTGTAGATCATGTCGGTAAGCAATGTCCCAGAGGGGACTTCAAAAATACCGGGTCGATTTACATGACCACTCACTCCAAGCAGAAGAGTACCGGGATGCTTTGGCTCACCGATCTTTGAGTATGCTTCCCATCCCATTTTCATAATAGCAGGCACATTCGCAACGGTCTCTACATTATTGATCGTTGTGGGCTTGCCCCAAAGTCCTGAATTGGCAGGGAATGGAGGCTTCACCCTCGGATAACCACGCTTGCCTTCGAGAGAGGTCATCAGGGCAGTCTCTTCACCAACGATATATGCCCCAGCACCTTTATGAACAGTAATGTCAACTTTATATGGCACACCATCTCCGCTCGGCTTGAAGTTCTCCAGCATCTTCTCGCCAATAAAACCTTTTGCATACGCCTCGGCGACAGCTTTCTCCACCATCTTCACCCAGTGCGCGTATTCACCGCGAATATAGATATAGGCATGGTTCACCTGCATCGCATAGCTTGCTATCAGTATGCCTTCGAGCATCATGTGTGGATTAAACTCGAATATCTGTCTATCCTTGAACGATCCCGGCTCAGACTCATCGCCATTAATGAGCAAGTATTTCGTAACCGCGTTGCCCTTCGGCATGAATGTCCATTTCAAACCCGTTGGGAATGCGGCACCACCGCGTCCGCGCAAGCCGGATTTTTTTACTTCCTCACAGACATCGATTGGCGAAAGCGAATATGCCTTGCGCATTGCATCGCCATACCCACCATTTTTGACATAGACATCTATATCGCGGAGGTTCGCAATATCAGGAAGAATCAGTTTCGGTGTATCAGACATCTCGTATCCGTAAAATAATTAGAAAGAAAGCTCAGGCATTTGCGCAGTCACTTTCGGTGTTGGCACTGTCCCCGTTTGCTTGATAGAGCTTAGGACAGCAAGTGCATCATCAGAGCTAATGCGTTCATAGAATAGATCACCGACAGCCATCATCGGCGCGCCACCGCAGGCTCCCATGCACTCCACCTCTTCAAGCGAGAACATCCCATCGGCTGTCCGCTCCATGTGCCCACAGCCAAGCTGCGCTTTTACATCAGCGTAGATCTTCTCACCGCCGCGCAGCATACAGCTTACGTTGGTGCAGACCTGCACATGGTGCTTCCCCATCGGTTTCTCGAAGAACATGGTGTAGAAGCTGACAACGCCCATTACGTGACTCTTCTCGCACTTGCATAGCTCTGCCGCATACGCCATAGAAGCATCATCTATCCAGCCTTGTTTTTCCTGAATCCGCCAAAGGACAGGAAGGAGCGATGCCATCGGGTGCTCGTATCGCGCTTGAAGCGCGGTGATCTCGGTTAGTTCTTGTTCGCTAAACACTAGTTTTTTGTATATATCTTAGAATGCAAAAATACGGAAGTTGTGAGACGATTGAGATGGAAATGAAGAATTGAGCGAAATAAGCAAAATCTCATTATTTTGAACAGAAAATAAGTCATTTCCTCAGCTAAATGTAGGTTGTAGAGAAAATACTACAGCATTTATAAAATTGAAAGCCTTCGGATTTCGCCGAAGGCTTTCAGGAGGTCACTATGAAACACACAGAACGTGAGACTGAAGTCTAGATGAGACAGATATTTTAAATGATGCAATCCACGTGCCAATCTTAGGCTTTCTTCTGAGCCTTTTTTCGCTTTATCTCATTTGCTATCATCCGCTCTTTATATTCCGGCGGCGGATATACGACAACTGCCATCTCTTTGATAAAGTCCTCGGCGATATCTAATGGCATCTGCTCTGCATTCTTGAAATTGATACACCCCTGTTGGAATTTTGCCTTGGGCAACAGCTTCTGATACGTTTCTCGAAGACCCGAGCCACCGAACCGAGTGGAGCTACCGTACATCACCAGTGAATGAAATGAGATATGCGTCTTCACCGAAGAAAGAGCATATTTCATAATGCCGTCCTCCTTCGTG
>JBKJHR010000265.1:0-21906 GCA_046598695.1 Kapaibacterium sp. (SeqCode) | reverse complement strand
GGACAACAGGCATTCCGAAAGGAGTGATGCTTACTCATAGCAACCTTATCTCCAACATCGAAGGTGCGCTTGGCAGCATTCCACCAGTGGGTGTGAATGATATGTTCTTGTCGTTCTTACCATTGAGTCATGGCTTCGAAAGGCTTGCATCATACCTCGCATTTTATTCCGGTGCGCAAGTTGCTTATGCAGAATCAATTGATACTGTTGCTGCGAATATGCTGGAAGTTCGTCCAACGATCATCACCGGTGTGCCTCGCTTCTTCGAGCGCATTTACGGACGTTTGATGCGTATGCGAGATTCGATGACAGACTCGAAAAGAAAGATATTTGACTGGTCAATAAAAGTCGGTACGGAGTGTGCGAAGCAACTTGAAGGCGAACATCCAAAAATAAGCGCTGTGCTTTCGCGTCCAATTGCAGATATGCTCGTCTTAAAAAAGATACGAGCACGAACAGGCGGACGTATCCGATTCTTCGTATCTGGAGGAGCCGCATTGCCTGCCGAGATCGGCAAAGCATTCGCTGCATTTGGTATGATAATTCTCGAAGGATATGGCATGACAGAATCATCACCTGTTATTTCTGTCGTAAGTACGAGTAAGATTAAATGGGGTACGGTCGGCAAACCATTAGCGAATATCGAAGTGGAAATTGCCCCTGATGGAGAGATACTCACTCGCGGACCACACGTCATGAAAGGATACTACCGTTCACCGCAAGAAACTGATGAAGCGATTGATAGTAATGGTTGGCTTCATACGGGAGACATTGGCATCTTGGATAGCGATGGTTATCTCAAGATCACCGACCGTAAAAAACATCTCTTCATTTCAGAAGGCGGCAAGAACATTGCACCCGGACCTATCGAATCACTCTTGCAACAATCACCGCTTATTGATCAAGTCATGCTCATTGGTGATAGACGTGCATATAATTCTGCTCTCATCGTGCCTGATTTTGATATACTCAAAGAGAAACTTAATCTTGCCAAAGATATGAGCCATCAAGAGATCATTGCACGTGAAGATGTACGATCACTCTTTGAAAGTGAGTTAAGTACATTCCAAAAAGACTTAGCCTCCTACGAACGCGCCCGACGCTTCGCCCTCATGAGCGAAGCCTTCACCATCGAAAACGAAATGATGACCCCAACCCTCAAGATCAAACGAAAAGTAGTAGAGGGAAGATATACAGAGTTGATCGAAGGGTTGTATAGGGACTTGAGGTAAGGTTTTCTATATTGCCCGATGGGTAAATCTCTTTTCTAAAGTACTATCCCCCCTGTATTTTAATAGGAGGGATTAATTACTATGTACTTTTCTTTAGAAAAGCACTTCCGGTTTGAGCATTAGGAAATCGGCAATAGGCATACCACCTGTGCCGACGACAAGCTGACGTTTGATACCGAATGAGTCATTCAACGCCTGCAAACCACTGAGCGATGCTCGACGTCGGCTTGTTTTGACTTCAATTCCGATCGCTTCTCGTCCGCGCCGCAGGACGTAGTCCACTTCTTTGCGTCCGTCGTTCCAGTAATAGACTTCTATTCCCGTTCCGCGAGTACCATTGAGCAAATGTGCCCCAACGGCAGATTCTGCTAACCTTCCCCAATACTCCCGATCTTTGATCGCTGCTTCGTATGTATGTTCGCCAAGCGCACTCATCAATGCGGTGTTCCAGACTTGGAGCTTCGGGCTAGATCCTTTGCGTCGAACAAATTCTCCTGCATATTTCTGTAACCCTGATACCATGCCCACCCCACCAAGCAGATCAAGATAATGTGCTAGTGTCACGGTGCTTCCGGCATCTTGCAATTGCCCGATCATTTTGTTATACGAAAGCATCTGCCCTGAATACAAACAGGCAAGTTCAAAGAGCCGACGTAGTAATGCGGGTTTGTCTATACGGCTCATCAAGAGTACATCGCGTGAAATGGTCGTCTCCATGAGTGAATCGCGGATGTAGTTACGCCAGCGAAGCGGGTCTTCACCTGCAAAGTGTGCAGCACCCGGATAGCCGCCATAGTATATGTATTCATCTACGCTCCAGCCCATCAGGTCTTTCATTTCGCCATAGCTCCAATGCGATGCCGGAATCATCTCGAAACGCCCCGCAAGGCTTTCCGATAGCCCTTTTTGAATCAGAAATGGTGATGAGCCAAGAATGAGCACTCGTAACTCTACCCCATCGGCAGTATCCGTATCCCATAACCATTTTACACGCTCAGACCAATCAGGGATTTTCTGAATCTCATCCATAACAAGCAATGCACCACGCTCGGAGCTACGCGCTAATAGCCGAGCTACTTCCCATTGCTGGACAACCCAATCGCTATCTTTGGTAACTGCCGTATCCGCCGTTACTGAATGCACAGGATAATCCAACACTTTGATGACTTCCCGCGCAGATGAGGTTTTGCCTATCTGCCGAGGACCCACAAGTGCCTGAATATATCGCCGTCGTTCCTGTAAACGACTCAGTAAAACCGAAGTACTTTCCCGTGCAATCATGTTGATAAATAAGGAGTTACATTTTTTACTCATTATACTTAGTAAATTTACTCAGTATCTTAAGTATATTTACTAACAATGATAAATGTATTTAGTTCATAAAGGCGACAATACCTCACAGTATGAAATCATTAATGAGAGCACACCAGATAAAAAAGCGGTTAGTTCGGGCGAAAAAATGGCATAACAAGAGGCTATTTTGTTATTTTACAATCATTTAGCTTTTTTACTCAGTATGCTGAGTAAATTTACTTAACATAAAACGTAAAAATAGTTAGTATATAGGTTGATCAGAAATTTTGCTTAAAACTGACGCAAACACATGTTCCACTTCTATATCGCGGATACACATGAAATGTTCATCAGGGTTCGGGCGATAACAAATGAGGGGTTTGGTGGAATAGACAAAGCAGGGGCGGCATTCGATACCGGTTTGGATGACTTCGTAATCAGTTTTCCAAGGATGAACGTAGGTCTCATTTGTAGGACCAAAAATGGCAACGGTCGGCAGACCAAGCCCACCGGATATATGCATCAATGCCGAGTCATTTGAGACAAAAGCATTCATCCGCTTCATCAATGCGACCGAATCCATTATAGACTTGGTCTTGACCTCGATGATACTCCCTTGAGCTTCGCGCATAATGATCTGGTTAGCATCAATATCATCAGGTCCACCGAAAAGAAGAACGGTCTTGCCTTCGGAATGCAAACGTCTTCCAAGTTCGGCAAATTTTTCCGGTGCCCATCGGCGGCGAATGTGATTCTTGAAAAGAGCTGTTCCTGCATGAAAACCGACGAGTCTATTCGCAGAAGTTAGCCCATTTTCCTTTAGCCAATTATCAGCAAATGCGTCGTGCTCCTTCGATAGATATATTTCAAGCTTCGGAAGAGTCTCTTCATTCAACTCATGCTTTATGTTCAGAAGCGAGAGAAGTTTAACGTTCTCTTCTACACAATGCAAGCTATCATCTTCTGTGATCGTATCGTTACAGAGCCAACTAAGATTATACCAATCACGCCGTTTATAGCGGACACCAAGTCTTCTGCTTGCGCCAAGCAATAATGCAAAGATATTGTATTGCCAACGATTCTGCGGATAGATGTTGATGGAAATATCAAAGTGCATTTGGCGGAGATGCATCAAATACAACAGACCTTCATGTTTTGGCGAACCAATGAAATCATAATAATGGACATGGTCTATATTGGGGTTCGAGCGAAGCAGATCACGCGTTGCGCCAAACATCACGAGTGCATGGATCTCTGCATTCGGTTTGGCTTCACGCAGCAAGCGAATCATCGGCGTTGCCAGAAGAGCATCGCCAATACCAGGGAGGGCTACGATAATGATCTTCTCGCGATCGCTCACTGTTTCTTGCGGAAAGAGAGAAGCCCTATACCGCCAAGCGAAAGCACGAGCGTTGCAAGTGTTATCATCGAACCTGTCTTAAACGCATCAGACTCATATCGCATGATGATGGTATGTTCGCCTTTTGGTACTTCGACGGCACGGAGTGTCGTAAAAGCCTTGAATATCTTTGCATCTTTACCATCGACGCTTGCCTTCCATGCGGGATAATTTACCTCAGAAAGAAAGAGCATCCCGTTCTCACTGGTCTTGACAGACACCTCGATCTCATTCATCTCAAATCGTTTGACTTGCACTGTTGGTGAGGGATCGGCGGCAGTTATTTCAATTGATGGTTTTTCTTCAAGTAATAATTTGGAATGATAATCATACAATGAATCTGTCTTTAGGACATTCTTTGCATCATCAGTTGATCGAACATCCGTTGTGTAATACATTTTTGCTCGGGGCAAATACGACGTGACAGGAGCAAACCCTTGCCCGACGATGCGCCATTTGATGTTGAGCAGATCCATTGTCATCATGGAATTTACACATTGCGGGGCAAAGTTTGCAAGCACAAGTGGGTTATATCCTTCGAGAAGCTGAATATGTTCATACGGACCGGCATTACGCTTTAATAATGATGCTCCGTTCAATCTGATGTTCGCACGTGATAGTTCTTTTGTTTGATCAGCTTTCAGCATCTGAATAACTTCCGGACGTTCATTGTATGCATCACGCGGATCAATAGTGGATTTGTTGATCGGCATACCATACATGAATAACTCTATCACTGTCAAGAATATGACCACTGCCATGGCAGCAACGCCTTTTATGTATCTCTTAAAGAGAAGGAAAGCTGTGAGAAGACCTACTAATATTGGGAATGCTGCTGTTTGAGCTGCCCATGCTACAGTAGCAGCTGCATTCGCAGGAATATCCGAGCGAAACGATGAAGGGGAAATAATACCTGCAATTGCAACGAGCCAAACAATGGTAAATAATCCGGATACTATAAGGATCACATTCCTTTTTTTCTCCTTGATCTCATTTCGAATGAACATTGAAATACCAACTCCCGAAAGTGCTGCCATAGCAAAGGTGAAGACGGTCATCATACGAGCAGGCAGACGCATCTTGTCGAAAAGCGGCAAGGAAAAGAAGATCTTATAGAGAAAGAAGTGATCACCTAAAGCGAAAAGCAAAGCGAAAAGGCTCATACCTACAAAAAGGGGTACATACTTTTTCTTCCATCCAAGATAGGACGTTAATAGTCCGAACATCAATGGTAATACACCAATATAAATGGACGTTTCCCATGATAAAAAATAATCACCTTTCCAATAACTGAACGGAGACTCGCGCATTGCATCGGTCAAACCAAATAATCTTGGGAGTATAAATGTTGGCAGCGATCCGAATGAAAGGGATCCGTAAGCAGAATCGGTAAAACTCATTTCTTTTCTTACGGAAAGCCCAGCAAGTTCTTGAGACGGCAGAAGCTCGATCGCAAATATACCTACACCAATAATGAAAGGAAGTGCCATACACAGCATTGTCCCCACCGACAACTTTTCACTATCTTTATTGCGGATTCGATACCCCAATTCATAAAGCACGAGAATTCCGAGGAAGAACGTCAGATACAATGTTGTCTGTGGATGGCCTGCAAGATACATTACGCCTAATAACAAGCCAGCAAAGATCGCGTGTTTATAAGAATCAAAGCCCTGTATCAGAAAAAGCACTACGAACGGGAACAGCGCCAAATGATAGACGATCATTTGGTGATTGACTTGCATCGTAATATAACCGCTGAACGCATATGCTATGGCTGCAAAAAGAGCAGACCAATCATCAGTCTTAAATATCTTCTTTACAAGAAAAAACATTCCTGCACCTGCAACAACAAAGTGCATGATAATGAACCACTGCATCACCACCGGGGAAAGATGTCCGTCACTCACAAAAAGAGCCTGTAGCATGTTCGTCGGGTACCAAAACGCTACCTGAATATCTGCGAGAAACGGCATACCACAGAATGTATAGGGATTCCAATGCGGGATCGCCCCATGTGCGAGGCTTGAAGCGGCAAGTGTGCGGAAGGGGAATTCCTGTTCAACAAAATCCTCCCATAAGAACGAATTACCGAAAAGATGTCCCGAATAAAAGATGAAGACAAGAACGAGCAGAATCCCGACCACAAAGATCGGCTTCAATTCCGGCAACGGCTTTGAGGGGCTTGCTTTCGTTTGTACTTGAGATGCGTTCGAGGTTTTTGCCATTCGATAGAGTATGAATGTTATTATGCAAAACTACAACCGATTCGTTCATTTCCTCTTTGAAATACGAACTTGTAAATAATATGGTAGAGGAATTTTGAAATGATATTATCTATGCAAGCTACGAATGCGGAGGATCTCCACGAACATCTTCGTCGAATCGCTGAGTGCTCCTACGGTCGTCCGTTCATCGTTATACCATTCGACAGCGATTTCCTTCATCTTGAATCCACTTTTCTTCGCAAGAAAGAGTATCTCTACATCAAAGGAAAAACCCATGACCTTTTGTGCACTAAAAAGTTTATTCGTCGCAATGGCAGTAAAGCCCTTGAACCCACATTGCGTATCCTTTATGCCACGGAAGACAAATACCTGCACAAAGACATTGAAAAACCTGCCCATCATTTCCCGATACCACGGTTGATGTACTTTGACGAGTGCCCTGCCTTCTAATGCTCGGCTTCCGATGACGATATCAAAGCCTTCTTTCTGTATTGCGCTTATGATCTTATCTACCTCATGGATAGGCGTTGAAAGATCAGCATCAGTGAAAATACGAATATCACCCGTTGCGGCAAGCATTCCCGCCTGCACTGCAGCACCTTTGCCGACATTCTTCCCAAGCTCGATCAATCTGGGTGAAACGTTTTGCGCCGTGGCTTTCAATCGGACAATTTCTTTCTCAACAACCTCAACGGTAGTATCCGGCGAACCGTCATCAACAACAATCACTTCAGATTCAAAAGATTGATCTCGTAGATAGGCATAGATCTTATCAAGCGTCGGACCGATCCTGCTTGACTCTTTGTATGCGGGTATAATGATTGATAGATACAATAGTTGTTGTGTTAAGAAGAGCAAGCAGTGGTAGGAACTTGCGTCCGTACCACTGGTATGTGAGAATATTATTGTGCTACTTGTGCCCCCACTGTGTCAGTCTTCATGCCGAGCTCACTCATCAGTTTTGTACGCCTCTGAATGAACTGCTCATAATCCTGCTGATAATCTGGGGTATTCGACATTGCTTGACCATAATTCGTTAGCAATTCATTATACTTCTGCAACGCCCCTTTCTTGTCGCCCTTATTTTCTGCAAGGACTGCTTGTGCTTGCAATAACCGAAGTGCAAACTGAGGACGGTCACGAGGTTCAAGTGTGGGCATAATACGCGAAAGCGTATCAACAACAGATTGGGCATCTCCCATTTGCAACTGGATCTCTGCTGTGAGCAAATACGCGCCAAGTGATTCATTCGCGCCATCTTTTGCACGCTTCTCGCTAGCGAGGCGACGCATCAGATCCTTCAACGCATACTCACCAAAACGCTTCGCACTTTTTTGGTCGCCAAGCTGATGATAGATTTTCATCACCGCCTCGGCTGTAATGCCAAAATATCTTACGCGATCAGGTGGAATGCGGTGTGCAAGAGTATCAAGCACGGCACGTGCAAGCTGAGGCTCTTCCATTTGCATATAATACTTTGCCAAATTCACATAGAGGTTCTGATAACTGAAGAAGAACGGCTCATTCGTGCGGTCGTCATTGCTCCAATGCGCAGATGGATCGGTGAACGTATTCATCAAGAAGCCGCGATGTGGAGTCAGCACAGGCTTATCAACGAAGTTCATGATGGATTCTGAAAGTGCTTTCTCGTTGATCGCCTCGTCCATCCTGTTGCGACGAGGATTCTGCTGAAGCGGTGTCACTCGCTTAACCATTCCCTCAGATACAAGATATGGATTCAAACCGATCAAGTAATTCCCCGGTACTAAGTTTGCAAAATAGATCGGACGGCTATTGATATTTCCTTCAACGATTGACTTCACGATCTGATCGGCAACGGCAAAGTAATACTTCCCTTCACCAATGCCAAACTCACCCGTATATCGCCAGTTCATTGACGATGCTGGTGCATCTGCCACTCCAGTAAATTTCCGCATTGTCTCTGCAGTGATCGCAACACTCACATCCTTTGGCTCATCCGCAAATGGATGAACACCTTCTTGACTGTCATCAGGTGCGTTGACCATTCTCTCCGTAAAACCAGGAAGATTAATTTTCTTTCCGATTCCCCATTGATCTTTCATGAACTGGCGAATATTCCAGCCCATGTTAGCAAGTGAGAGATTTACAATGCGTATATCGCGGCGAATACCATACACATCCTGCGCACACCAGAGAGGGAATGTATCATTATCGCCGGCGGTGAAAAGGATAGCATCTAGCTCACAGCTTTGCAAAACGTTATATGCTCCTTCGAGTGGGATGTTATTATTGACACGGGAATACTCGTTCCATTTTGAGCTTTGCTCAAATGTCTGCCCAGAAGCCATCCCTGCAAGTCCGACGCAAA
Organism: Kapaibacterium sp. (SeqCode); assembly: GCA_046598695.1. Taxonomy (GTDB): domain Bacteria; phylum Bacteroidota; class Ignavibacteria; order Palsa-1295; family Palsa-1295; genus JBKJHR01. The sequence continues at coordinate 13,404 of JBKJHR010000265.1, read as the reverse complement.
GATTCACCGGAGCAATAATGAGCGAGAGTGCAAACACACCACCTGCAAGCGCAAGACTTCCGTCATTGCCTGTTGGGATCGGTGTATCGCCATTCTCTTCCTCTTCTTCATCCTCAGATTTTTTCTTACGAGAACGAACAAGCTCCATCAAACCTGTTGCGCCAATGCCGATCCACATCGCATAGACGTAGAATGCGCCTACGTAGAAATAATCACGTTCACGCGGTTGTGGGTCTTGTTGATTCTGATACCATGCTGTTGCCCATCCAAGCATCGCAAAAAGCGCGAAGAACGTCAAAGCACGTTTTGGGTCTCGACGGAAATGCCAGAAAAGACCGAAGAGTCCGAGCAAGAATGCCAATCCCCATGTCTTCGACCAATCAACACCTATATCTTGTCGCTGACTGATACGCCCAACGAAATTCCACATGAGGTAGCGGTTATACATGTGCTGGGTCTGATAATCCCAGAAGAACTCTGCGTCACTCTTGTAGTTTTCCCATGTGGGTCCTGCTTGTCTTCCTTGTTCATCCAAAGCACGACGTGGGAAGAATCCGCGATCACCATATTGTTCGCGGTTGATAAACTTGGTGATCTGCTTGAAATTGCTTGCATGCCATTGGTTCATCGGCGGATCTTGCGCAGCACGAACCATGATGAGCGTATAGGTAGAGAAGCCAATAAACATCAATAACGCCGACCATAAGCACAAATTCAGCAATGCCTTCTTGTTCTTAGTCGAATACCAAATACCAATGATACATCCTGCAAGAAGTGCAATCGAAATTACCGGAGTAGAACCCATCCACTCCACAAGCTTTGAGAGAATGATCTTGAATGAGATAATAAACGCAACAACCGATGCCGCAACCATACCAAGCCACGTGAGGATCGTTGTCTTCTCGCGGCGGCGGTAGTAGATAAGCATGAAGCATGGGAAGATCGCGAGAAGTGCCAATTGATGCACACCAAGCGAAAGACCAATGATATAGCTTACCAGTAGGAGATACTTCTCGTTATGATCTTCGTCTGCATGGTCGTACCATACCAACATGATCCACGGAATGATCGCAATAAAGAGCGACCCAAACGCATACACTTCGCATTCCAAGGCATTAAACCAAAAGCTATCGGTGAAGGTATATGCCATCGCCGCGATAAATGCTCCGCCGTACGATGTGATCACATCTGCCGTTGACTTCGGCTCGCCGCGCCACATCCTGATAAGACGTGCGACCGTAAGATACAAGATCATGATCGTCAGGGCTGACGAAAGAACAGAGAAAAGATTATAGCGCGCTACAGGATCGTTGAAGGTTGGCAAAATCATCGCTAAACGACCAACAAGCATCCATAGCGGTGACCCGGGAGGGTGACCGATCTGCAAGCCGAAAGCAGATGCCGCGAACTCGCCGCAATCCCAAAATGGGATAGAGGGCTGCATCGTAGCCAAATAGACCCAAAACGAGATGAGGAAGCTCGCTCCGGCAAATATATAATGAAGACGTTTATTATTCATAGAATCAGAATGAGTGAAAAACGAAGTACGGTAAACGGTTTTCCTGCAAGTTGTGATTCCGCAATAATCAATATCTGAACGGCAAATCAGCAGGATAAGGGGATCGGGAGGATATAACACAAAACAACAGCCCCCGCTTTTAGCCAGAGTGGTAAATTCCCAATGCGGTTAAAAATCCACTATCTCACCACCCGAATGATCTCCGAAGTCTGATCTTTCCCACTTATTAAGCCAAATAAGACCTCTTACTGGGTGAATGACAATTCATAGAGATATTAAAAAATACTTTGAGACTTTTTGCTTCCGAGGGTGTCTTATATATAGAACCGGTACTCATAAGGTTTACGTACAGTAGCAGTAGAAAGGACAACCGTTATGAATAAGCTCATTGCATCGTTTTTGGTCTATATCGCCATGTGTTTCGCGGTGTTCGTCGCTATATCGATGATCCTCCTGCCGTTGCAACACTGATAGGAAACGTGAAAATGAATTCACGAACTTGGATTAAACTTAGACGGTATATGCTGTCTCTATAGTACAGAATTGATTTACATTACATTGAAAGGACTCTCGTTATGAAAAAGCTATTGAATGCAACCACACTCTATCTTGCCATCGGCATCGCTATTTTTTGCACAGCCGTTGCTGTCGCTGCTCCGTTCAAGACGGACGTCGTGAACCGCGTTTCAGTGCCCGAGGCAATTTCAGACTTATCTGCGCGCTAAAGACCTTCTTCGCGGCACGCACTGCCATCTTGCGCAAATAACGCACGAGCAATAACCACTGGGTTTTGCCAGTACGTCCGTCAAATTCAAGAAGGAAGTGCAGATCACGTATGTCATCTTCTGACATCGGGATGGATACTCGTGAATGCGGCGCCGCATTCCGGGCATCGCCCTCTTCCGCATCGGCGGCATCTTCGCTCTCAAGTGCGCTTTGCAATAATTTTCGCAAACGGTCATCAATTTTTTCTAAGCGCCTTACCAAGTCGGCATCTTCTTCAAACTTGAGCAAGAAACCGATATGATCGTGCATGATAGCGATCTTCTTCGTCATCTCTGGCGTAAAGAATTGCTCGGCATCTTCTTCGATCTGCTGGACAAGCATTTCCAGATCCGCAATTTCCTCTGGCGTTGCACCAAAGAATTTCGCCTCATCAATATCATCAACTTCAATGAAAACAGTGCTCAGTCGTTCAAGCTCATGCCCGTAAACCTTTTTGTAGTCTTCCGCAAGTTGTGATTTGATCTTTTTTAACTCTTCACGCACAGTGCGCAATGCTTGTTGCACATGAATGAGTTTATCTCGTGCTTGAATGGAGTGGATCTGATGATCGAGATCACGCTCCTGTGTTAACAGATCATTGATATGCTTCGCATGACCCGCTTTACCGGAGATGATCATATCATTCATCTCCTTCTCAGAGGCATATATCTGCGAATGCCCGATCTTGATCGCATGAATCTTGATGTTCTCATTGATCTTCGAGCGGATGAGTTCTTCATCAAGCGAGACAGCGCCATCGGTAATCACAAGTATCTCAGCACCTGCCAAGTGATCCATCGAAGCGATCTCATCAAGTGCAAGTATGAGTGCCTTTTGCAAGACGGTACCATTGCCAAGATGCGTGATGCGCATGATATAGCGAATGAGCGCATGATAGCTATCCAAGTCAACAGCAGAGTGCATTTCGCCAACATGGTCGTCGAACGTTCGCAAGCTCACATATCCCATCTCCTCTTTGTTGCGTTCGAGGAAGTACATCAAGATCGCCTGCGCAAGATGAATGCGATGATGCGCCTGCATCGAAGCACTTGTATCGAAGAGGATAAATACTTTTTGCTTCGAGCTATCAAATCCAAACCCTTCCCCCGCTTGTTGAACAGGTATGATAACCGGATACTTCGCAACAGGCAGCATGAGCGAACGCTCGGCAAGACGCTGATCGAAGATGGCATCAGGCAAAGTGAATTGCCAGGAATAGATACGTGATACATCGCGGCGGTTGCGGATGAAGTCCGCTTCGTATTCTTCGCCTGTGGGGATGTCGCGTTGATAGATATCCACTTCTTGTCTCTTGAAGCTTTGATCTATACTTGCAAGTGAGAGGACAGGCTGTAGTTTTTTCGCGAACGCCGAATCCGCATCCTCCAGGACGCGGGCGATCTCAAAGACGGCGGTGAATTCTTCGGGCAGATGTTCGTAGATATGCTCGAAGAATCCGAACTCCTCCATCTTCTTAAAAAAAGTACGTTCGGTGCTCACGTTATAGCCAGAAATATGAATGAATGGATTACCAAACAACGGTAGACGCTGGCTACCGCCTATGGCTACATCTGTTCATATAGTATGTATGAACAAGTACACTCAAATATATGGAGGAAATGACGTGCGCCAACGAAAACCCTACCACAGCAACAAAAACATCTTGAACTGCCCCTTCGGGTCAATGCTGTCGGTAAGATCTTTTAGAGGTATTTCGACGGAAGCACAACTCTGTTCTCCTTGAGGAAGGATACTTGAGAAATCGAATGTAATCTTATAGGCATCCACACAGAAATTCTCCGATGTGAGTTTGAGCATTGCACTTTTGCATGAAACAGTATCCATCGAGCATTTCGAAAGGGCGTCATTTATTAGAGCATTTACTTTTTTCAATGAAGCACGTTTGAAGCAATCCTTAAATTTAAGTGGCTTGCCTGTTTTCAGATTGAGGGAAAGTGTTATGTTATGCGTGTTCGGATGCGCCCCTCCATTATTATCCTCGCCCAAGGCGGAAATTGAGAGAAGAGTATTCGTTATGTAATGAATCTTGTAGGAGTTTTTCCGTACAAAATTTATTCCGCTTGTCGGGTTGGAGTATGAATACTCGCTCATTTCCTTTCCGAGATACGCATTAACTTGTTGACGGATCTTCTCATCTTCCAAGTGTCCGAGCTTTGGCGCGAATGCTTCGATCACCGCCACCGTATCAGGCAAACCCGGCGGCAATTCAAGAATTTTTCGTGTCTTTATGCTTTCAATAATGGGTCCCGATTGCGTCAATTCAAAACGATAAAATGTTGAACTGTCCGGCGAAAGCCACATACCATTAAGCGAGCTATCTTTAATGCCGCCGATAAATGTCCCGGTAATAGCGGAGCGATTTTTCTCATCATTGTATTCCGAGAAATTACACTTACCATTTTTGCACGAGCCTTTTACCGAAATCCACTTTCCTTGTGTAAGATACATGTACTCACCATGCAGGCTGTCATCGGCAGTTTGCATAAGCCGCATGTAGATCACATTCTTCGTGTTGATCGCTCCGCGAAAGTGCATCTCAATGCCGTCACGCGCAAAAAGAGGTTGCACAAAAAAGCCGAGACAAAGGAACGTAACGAGAACAAGTCTGCGGCGCAGCCTCGTCATAGGTACAACAAAATATCTGAATGGTATATATGCCATGTAGTCAATAGCTACAAAAATACGACAGGGCGAGGAGATGGGTGGACTTTTTGGAGTTCGAGGAAAATTGATAGAATGAAATGCGACTCCCCTACCTCACGACTTCCCCAATAGGTCCATCGGGGTTTATTGCATCTTTTATCTTTTCAAGGGGAATATAGAGGTCGCCGAATATGCGTGGCTCATGAAGCGAAGTCTCATTACGTGAGACGATCAGCGAATGTGGCGTAATGACGAAGTTCGTATTCTCTGGCAATAACGTATAGAGTTTTTTCTCCTCAGTTGCCTCCTCCCCCGTTTGTGGTATCCTCAATCGCGCAATTGTTTTACGAAGTTCTCCTGATATCAATCCATTCAATTTTGATATTTTATTTTTCTTAAAACATTCTTGTACTTTGAGCGGTTTGCCAGTCTCAATATTTAGCACCATATCCCACGAAAGCAACAAGGGATGTGAATCCGAACTATGCTCATTGCCGTTCGAGGACACCGAAATCACCTTATCCGTAAGATACTCGATACTATAATCACGTTCAGAGAAAAACTTCACTACTGTATCAACCATCCCACATGAACCAGGCATCGTCCCTGCATAGGAATACGAGTGGACATTATGCGCAAGATAGTGGTTGATGCTATCAGAGATCTGTGGGTCTTGTAACTCAGAAAGTTTGGGTGCATACGCTGCGATGATAAATGCAGGTTCTGTGGAGTCAATTGCTTCGCTAAGTTCATGCAAAACAAGAACTCGCTTTATCGCCGAACCTTGCTGACCGAAAGCAAATGGCATAGACAACTTCCCATCTATCGACTTCCACATACCCTTGAAGGAATCCGCTTTCATCGCACCCTCGAATGTTGCAAGGATCGCTCCTTTGCGTGCGGGATCGAATTCTGAAAGCAGTATTTTCCCATTTCTAATGGAGCCTCTCAATGTGATCCATTTATTTGCGAGACTCTTCATATACGAGCCTTCGAGAGAATCCTCATCACGCACAATACGCAAATAGACATTCTTTGCAGCACCAAGAGAGCCACGATAATGACGTTCAGAACCAATATCTGCGCCAAACGCCGTTACACTCATCAAAATGAAGAGTGCAAAGAAAGAAAAAATGAGATATGACCGAAGTCTATATATGTGCAAAAGAAGTTGTGATAAAAAAAGCAGAAATACAAAATAGTGTCATGCAAAAATACACACGTATTGTGCTTGACGGAGAAACTCTCCAATCTTTATTTAGACCTCTATTTCACGAACTCTCGCAACACACCGTCTGCTATTATCATATTTCTGATCTCTGACCACTGTAAGAGTGGAACACCACATGATTGACGGCTTTTGGGCAAACAGGATGTGAAGCTCAGTTGAATGCCGAGAGGCGTTACCGTAAAATCTGTGTATGCGCCAATATCCGTTACGCATCCAGCGAACTTCGACTGTTCAAGTTCTTTCTCAGTTTTATTCATACACTTCGCCATCGAACGTTTGCACAAAGTAAAGAACTGGTTAAGTGATGCAGGCTTGATGACATCACGAAGTTTTAACTCCTCACCTGCTATTAGATCAAGTGTAAGTCCGCCAACCCCATCAACCGTTTTTTGCGATTCATCCATCTTACTAAAGTAGGTCGTGATCGAAATAAGTCTATCGGTCATAAACTCTATCGAGTAATGGTGTTCGTCATACCAACCTACAGAATCCATCGCACCTTCTTTGATGGGCATCATGCCACCAGTAAATGTTCGATATGCTTTCTGGCGTATAATTCTATTGATCTTTCGCTCCACATCTTGATCTGCCATACCCTTGATAGCAAAGGTAATGCCGGATGTTCTTGCAAAACTATCTGGCGGGGTAAACGGGATATGTACCTTTTGCAAGAATTGCCATAGCGGAAGCATATACCCCGACTTCGCAACAAAAAAAGGATCTGTTTTTTTACCATCCGTTGTTACGCGAAGACCCGAGATCGTCTCTGGCAATGCTTTAATTTCTAAGCCCACAGTAAATGTTGCTGTCCGTGTTGCAGCACCAACCGAGTCATAACTCAACTCATCAAGCACAAGCTGTCGTTTTTTCAAAACACCCATCAAGCGTACAGGCTCTCCATTTACTTCATTCAAATACGAACCTGCAATACTATCATCCTTCTGCACAAGTTTCATGTAGATATGTGTCTTACTGCCGAGTGTTCCGCGATAATGTTGCTCAATGATAACGGGCGGAGCAACAGCAGGTTGCTGTGCGAACACTTCTGAAAAAAAGAAGCAAAAGATAGAGACACAAAAGATTTTTTTCATATTACGATTAACAACGTTTTGAAAACTATCGCTCAATGAGGATCCTATCATTGAAAGTCTATCCCTACATGGTCCATTCATCATGCACTACGTGAATAAGATACCACTGCCCCTCGAATTCTTCAAAGATGAGGCGGAGCGACTTCCAATCCATCTCCTCAAAATCTTTCGAGCCAAGAAAGAGATAGTCCACAAAAATACAATCAGGATAAACATCGAAGATGTTCTGTACAAAATTTGTACGTTGAACTTCGTTGACACTCACATACTTCGTCGCATCGAACGGACGATCATAGACGTAACGACTATAGTAGTCCTTGAAGGTCATGCGCATCTTTTTCCCGGTCGCATCGTAGCGCCCCCAAAAGTGAATACGTTTATCCTTAAAAGCTTTTGCAAATTCACTCCGTGTGAAAAGTACATTCGTTTGTGCACTAATAAATCCATACGGAGCAAAGCGCACACCCTTTTCGGGATGAATAAAGATTGCCAAAGAATCAAGCGAACGAGTCTTCAATAATGCCATAACCCTTTCGGCGCGGTTACCAAGAGATTCGTTTGCAATATCAGGAACAAGATGAGCACGTACATCACCAAAACAAACAAGCGTTAGCGTTAAAAGTAATAGAGAAAATAGCGCCCGAACCGAAGACATATATTAGTAGATCGTTTTTTTGATCTTTGCAGGAAGCTTACCCATGACCAAGTCATAAGAGAGACGAATAAGCTCCTTCAGTTCTTTATCGGAAAAATCGTCGAATGTTTCGATGTAGACCCATTTATATCGTGCTAAGTAGGGCGCAGGCTTCACTCCAGAGCGTTCACAAAGATCAGGGAATAGCTCGGGGGAAGTCTTGAGCGATACGCCTCGAACCTCGGCAGTATCCACACCCGTGATCGCAAACATTTTTGCGCCAACACAAAAGCACAGGTCGGCACCCCATTTAATGTCTTCGGTCGCCCCGGGAAGCCCTAAGCAATATGCTCGCAACTGTTCCAATGTCATGGAAAAGCAACAATAGATCGAGCTATTTTATTTCCTCAAGCCAGGGCTTAGAATCACCTGATATTACTTTACGCTTTCGGAACAAGGTGGGTCATGGGGAAATAATGCAAGGATTTCACTTCACGTCCGACGCAGCGAATGCGAAGCAGATGCACAGTGCCAACACCCAAACGTTCTTCCATGCGACGGGAGATTGCTTCGCTTCGTTCGCAATGACACAATACTTCCCCCTTTTGAATTTTTGACTTTGAGCCATTTTATCCTTCATCCTTCCGCCTTCATCCTTTCCTTTAGGGCGTATTTATTTGTATTTCTCTGTTATCTATTATCAATGCCGCAACGCATCACTTTTGTTCTCATTATTCTCGCTCTTGCATTCATGCAAGCCATACCCGCATCGGCAAAACGTAAACCACATCATCCAGCCTCAAAGCATACAGCCATTCGACCATCAAAGGAACGCCGAGATGTGCAATCGCAATTAGCACAGCTCCGAGAAGAGATACGCAAGACAGAAGCCGATCTCCGCGAACATGAGCACCGCGAACGCCGCACAAAGGAATCCGTCGCGGCGTATGACAAGCAAACACGCGCTCTGAAGTCACAACTTTCCACTCTGCATTTACAAGCGAATGAATTGCAGTCACAACTATCCGATCTAAACACATCCTTTGCCGTAACGACAGAATCCATCTCCACGCTAAAGCAAGGATATGCGAATGATGTGACGAAGCGATATGTGACCGGTGTCTATCGTGCCTCACCGCAAGAAGGCACTCTTCTTGCCGATCCAAACGAAACGCTCGACCGCGAACGCCGAGCCTACATGGGGCGCATCGCATCACAAGCCTTCAATAAGAACGGAAATATCCTTGATTCAACGAAGACCGTCCTTACTGAGAATATCGCCGATGTCTCCGCTTCGTTGCAGGAAGAGCAGCAACATATTTCGCAAACAAATAAAGAAGCGATTACCGCACAAACGCAAAAGCAAAAAGAAGCGCAAGAATTAAAAAGTATTCAAACCAAAAAAGCAGCCCTCCAAATAGAACTTGATCGCCGCAAAGCCGATGCTCGAAAACTTGAGGGTATTATCTCCAATCTCATCGCCCGTGAAGAAGCTGAGCGCAAAGCACGAGAAGAAGAGCGCAAGAAGAGATTAGCAGAATTGAAAAAGAAAAAGGCACAAGGAAAGAAATTAACACAACGTGAGGTAAAGCAAGAAAAAGAAGATGCGCATCCCGCAGAACTCTTGCCCGGACCTCGTTCGCTCTCCTGGCCCTGTGGTTCTCACAAGATCGTACAAGGCTTCGGCGAAGTCCGCAATCCCGAACTTGGCACCGTTACGGTGAACCTCGGAATAGATATTGGCACACCAAGCGGATCGGCTATCCATGCCGCTGAAGAAGGCACGGTATCGGTCATCAGTTCTTTGCCAAGCTATGGGACGATCGTTATTGTTAACCACTCCGGAGGGGTACATACCGTCTATGCGGATCTTGCAGGGGTGAGTGTCAGCAGAGGGCAAAAAGTAACGCGCGGCACTCCTATTGGCAGAAGTGGCTCAAACGCCGAACTCGGCAACATTCTCCACTTCGAAGTGTGGAAAGGCAGAACAAAACAGAACCCCATGCGCTGGTTGAAGTGAGAATTATCTACTTCTTATGTCGAACGATTCTCCCAACTACTCCCCTCTGCTATTGCTATAAATTCCGCAGGATCTACTTTTGCATCTGCCAATGCGGTAAACAAGTCTTTCGCGGGATCATCCATTCCCTCATCTGTGAGCTTAAATGTGCCCCAGTGAATACCAATGCTCTGCTTACTGCGAACGTCTTGATGGATACGAACGGCATCATCAGGATCAACATGTACACCCGACATAAACCATCGCGGCTTATATGCTCCTATGGGAATGAGCGATAGGCGCATCTCCGAGAACTTCTCACCGATCTGTTTGAATATCGGCGCATAACCAGTATCTGCTGCAAAATAAATATTACCTTTCGTGGCTGCTATCACGAATCCAGACCAAAGCGATGTATTACGATCAACCGTACCTCGCGAAGAAAAATGCTGTGCAGGAACAGCATGAATATTCAACCCTTCTCGAACACTATACTCCTGCCACCAATCAAGCTCGATGACGTTGGTAATTCCTATTTTTTGTAAGTACAGAGGAACACCGAGCGAAGTGATAACGAGAGGGGCATCGCGCTTGGTAAGTTTGATGAGCGTAGGTTCATCGGAATGGTCGTAGTGATTATGCGAAAGCAAAATAATATCTATTTTGGGAAGATCCTCAAAACGAATGCCCGGATTCTTATGCCGCTTCGGACCCATAAAGCTAAAGGGACTCACGCGCTCACCATAAACAGGGTCAGTGATAATGTTGATACCTTCGGTTTGAATCAAAACTGTCGAATGATTGATGAAGGTCACACGCAGTTCATCCCCCATAACCCGCTCAGGTGGTTTTGGTGCTGGCGTATTATTCACGAATTTCCACACACCCCTTTCCCGCCTGCGATCCATCTGCCATTTGAGTACAGCGCCAAATCCTTTCACTCCGCCATCCTTCGGCAATTGCCAAGGATGAAAGAATGTCTTCCCATTGAAGTGATCACTTACCGCGCCTTGATATGGGGGCGTAGAGAGCCATCTATTCCCGATGAAATATACGCCAAGTTGAAACAGAACGAACAGCGAAACCAGAACCAGTAGGATTATAAGAAGCATAGATCAATAGTGCTATCATGCACCATAGGAGACGAATGAGATGGCGAATTATTTCACGATCGAGTAATTAAAATGCGGCGACCCCACCACACCATACAGTCTGAGCCAAAACGGCATCATCATCTCGACTGCGCGGGCAGAAGTAATATCACCCAGATCAATGACACTCTTCCATCCGAACCATGACTTCAAGAGATCTTGCACTTTCACTTTTGCTTCAGCATCATTTCCTCCCACAAAGACTGAGTGTTCACCCTCTATAAGCGACGGGTTGACCATCAACGCACAGTTGCAGGTATTCAGTGTCTTCACGACCTTCGTATCAGGGAATTCGCGTTGAAGTTGTTCACCGATGGAATCAGTATTGCAGACAGAGAGTGTCGGGGGCATCCCTTTTGAAAAATCAAGAGGGTTAGAAATATCCATGAGTATTTTGCCAGCAAGATTTTCTGCCCCAGCAAGTTTCATCGCTTCAAGCGAAGCCATACCGCTTGTGCAATTCAGAAGTATCTCACCAAATTTCGCTGCATCGGCGAACGTGCCTTGCGAAGCATTACTCCCCGAAGATGCAACCCACTTCGCTGCCTTCTCATTATTTGCAGTCCGCGAACCCATCATCACGTTATGCCCAAGCTCGATAAACTTCGAGCCGATCGTATTACCAACCATTCCAGTACCAAGTATGCCGATGTTCATTGTTGTATGTAATTGTATAAGCAGTTATGTTTATTCGTGATGAGAATTTCGATCACAAACCACGAAGTGTATAAGAACACAAGGTGAATTCAAGAAAAGCCCGTATTTTTGTTATTATGCAGATCATTACTTTAGACATTCTCATCGGTTTCGGAGGTTCTGCGATTATCGCTCTTGCGGCATGGCGGATGAAGGCGCTATCGGTAAGCGGGATGATCGCTGCGATCTTCGTCGGTGCCGCTATTTATATCTTTGGCGGTATCGAATCCACAGTAATCCTCATGGTCTTCTTCATCTCCGGCTCGATACTCAGCAAACTTAACACAAAAAACAACTCCCCCTCCACACATGTGGAGGGGGCTGGGGGGTGGCAAAACCTCTCACAAACACGCGGACGCGATTGGAAGCAAGTCCTCTGCAATGGCGGTGCGGCAGCGTTCGGTGTGATATGGCTTGCGGCACGCCCTGACTTGCGCGAACAGGCAACACTCTTTTTCCTCGGCACACTTGCGACAGCTACAGCGGATACTTTCGCAACCGAAATAGGCACACGCTTTGGGAAGCGAACCTATAACATCCTCTCGCTCCGCCCTATGCAGAAAGGATTATCAGGCGGAGTTTCGCTTGTCGGAATTCTTGCAAGCATCATCGGCGCGGCTCTCATCGCTATCATGCCCTCTCTCATTTTCTACGAAGAAGGGAAACTCTGCGGACTCGTCCTCGTTCATGTCTTTCCTGTTGTCTTAATCGCTGGATGTGTCGGCGCACTTCTCGATAGCCTCATCGGCGCGGCTTTCCAAGCGAAGTTCACAACACCAGAGGGAGTAATAACAGAAGACCGAGCGAATGCCACGCTCGCTTCAGGCATCCGCTACATCGGCAACAATGCCACGAACCTTATCGCTACTATATGGGGAGGGTTGATCGCGGTAGGGTTAATGAACCTATAAAAGAATCTGGCAAAACGGTTTTCCTTTACGGCACGATCTTCGTCATCTTCCCGAAGCCGCTTACGCCGGGGGCTTCTAAGCGATAGTAAAATACGCCTTGCGAATACTCACTTCCGTCAAACTCTATCGTATGCAAACCCTTCTCTTGAATACCATCGCTCTCCAAGAGCTTCAACTCTTTTCCCGTCACATCATAGATACGAATCGCTACCTTCCCCGCCTCAGGAAGCGAATAGCTTATCGTCGCCTTCTGCGCAAATGGCTCAGGATTTACGTGAGTTTCTAATGGGGTTGAGAGAGTTTGGCGTACCCATGATAATCCCCCATTCGTTGTATGTAGAATAATGCCGCCATCACCCACAACCCAGCCAGTGGTTGTATCAATAAATGAAACATTCCGAAGATAGAAATATTCCGTTGTATCGACAAACTGCCGTACAGTGCTGTTTTGTGCTACCCAAGTATTGCCTGCGTCGCTTGATTTAAGAATTATACCAGCACCGCCTGAAATATATCCAGTTAATTCCGATGGGAAGGTTACACTATAATATGTAGCGTAAATATCACTTAGACGAGGGATGGTATCCCAGGTTTGTCCTGCATTCTGCGAGATGCCAATTTGTTTGTGCCAACCTGTTGCAATAATAAAATTATTTCTGGCAAAGGCCCCGCGTAGACCTTCTTGTTTAAATTTATTCTCGGTACACATGGCTGTCCAGGTTTTTTCTCCATCATTGGTTTCA
>JBKJHR010000022.1:0-5997 GCA_046598695.1 Kapaibacterium sp. (SeqCode) | reverse complement strand
ACTAAATTCCCCTATGAAAAGACTCATCGTTCTTGTTGTTCTGCTTTGTGTTGCATCTTTCACCAACGCACAGCCACCACGACCCAAATTCACGATCACCACCACTAATTATAACTTCAACAGCGTTACCGTTAGCAAAACGAAAGATGCTACAATCAAATTCAGCGTTGACTCCAACGCCGCAAGTGACGTTGACGTAACTATTGGTGCGCTTTCTACTTCCTCTTATAGCATAATCGGAAGTACGTCTTTTACCGTACAAAAAGGCAAATCCCATACTGACACAATCCGTTTTGCTCCTGGAGCAATTGGTACGATCAAGGATTCTTTGCTTGTAACGCATAATGGTGATACCTCTTTTTATAAAACACCAACGAAAGTTAAAATGTCAGGCACTGGCGTTGCTTTTGACACAAATCCCAAGATTAGCGTTGTTCAAAAAAACAATAATTTAGGCAATGTGATGGTCGGCAATACCGTTACTCGAACAGTCTATATTATCAATGTCTCAGATACAATTAGGACTCTCACTGGGACAATTTCCCCTGCACACGCTCCTTACTCAGTTTTGAGCGGAGGCACACCTTTTACACTTGCAAAGGGTGATACTGCAACGCTGAAAGTAAACTTTTCCCCAACGGCGACAGGTACATTCAGAGATACGCTCATCATTTCAAGTAGCGCAGATAGCTTGAACAAGACGATCTACGTTACATTCAATGGTGTGGGAACTGCGCTTGATACATTCGCAAAAGTATCAGTCTCGAACCAATTTATCAATTTCGGAAATATCGCCATTGGGCAAACTGTTCAAAAATCCGTCCTTGTCAAAAACATCTCTGACACGAATAAAACCCTGGATGGGAATGTCGCAGGACCGAAAGCACCATTCTCTATCTTTAGCGGCGGCGGTAATTTCTCACTCGTTCGGAATGATACAGTCAGGGTTTATATAGATTTCAAACCCACACAAGTAGGGACGATCCTTGATACCTTACTTATTACGACAAACTCATCTGATAGTGCAAACAAGATCAAGCGAGTCATCATGTTCGGAACGGGAATCGGTACTGACTCCTTCCCGAAAGTAACGGTAACTCCAAAACAAATACAGTTCGGACAGGTAACGATTGGTTCATCAGTGAAGAAGACTTTTACTGTTGCCAATACATCTGATACGATACGCAAACTCATCGGCAACGTCAGTGATGCCCATGGACCTGTCTATGTCGTCACATCAGGAAAGGGAGCGTTTTCGCTTGATACGGGTAAATTTGTTACCGTTGAAGTAACATTTACACCGACAAAAGTGGGAAATCAACGAGATACCATATTTGTGACAAGTAACGCAAATGACCTAAACAAGAATATCCTCGTCATTCTACAAGGCGCAGGAGTTGCTCCGAGCACGACCGATACCATGCCGAAAATTTCTATTAATACGACAAGGGTTGATTTCGGAAACGTCGCAGTTGGCAATTCAAAACTCTCACTCAGCATTATAATTAAGAATGTGAGTGATACCATAAAGACCGTGACATATACGATCACGAAACCGACTGCTCCCTTCACACTTGCGAGCGGCGGTGGTACGTTCTCATTATCTCAGAATGAAAATACGAATGAGAATATAGAGCTTTTGCCAAATACCGCGGGGACATTCGCTGATTCTGTTATAATCACCTCAAACACCGCTGCCCCAACAAAACGAGTGGTGGTGCATATCAACGCTATCGTCATCGCTGCAGGAGTGAATGACGATTCAATTGTTGGGTATATATCACTTTCGCCGAATCCAACGATCAACATCATAAATGCGACCTTCCGTCTCGAACGAGCCGGTCTTGTATCATCAACTATTTTTGATGCAACAGGTAAGCAAGTAGCAAGCTCTGCTCCAAGATTCTGCACCGTTGGTGAAAATAGCGTGAGCCTTGACTGCTCATCAATGGTAAGCGGCTCTTACTTCGTGCGCTTTACAACACCTGACGGCATAAAGACGCTAAGACTTGTAAAAGAGTAAGTACCTATTCGTGACTCTCAAAAACACCGCTCAAGCAGAAATGCTTGGGCGGTGTTTTTTTTGTACATTAAAGAGGGATGGACTTACGTCCGTCTCTCTTTTGATATATGCTTAGGACTGACAACTAACAGTTTATTTATACTCTGATGCAGGTGGCTTTATGCCTATTCCCCTGCGCGAGCTATTCTTCGAAAGCTTGTCACCACTGAATATGTATCCGGTGATGTGCCAGGTCTGGATAAGATCGTCAGGATAATTTCCATAAGTGTACCATGCACTGGCAGATGCCATCTTTTCAGGTGTATCAAGAGCCTTGCCACCTGATCCATAACATTCCCAAAAACCGGCATTTCCCGCAAATTCGGACTTGAAGGTTGCCAACTTATCCCCGTCAATTTCGCAAGATAGGGCTTATCTACAGCATTTCTCGCCTCCATGAACGCATCGTACTTCTTCTTTCCGGCAGAGGCGATAAAATCTGCCATTTCGCTCATCTGGGAAAAGGTATAAAGATGCTCATGTGCATTGGTTGTGGCTTTCTCTTCCAAACCAAGAGCCTTTACCTCCTTGAGATACTTCTGCATTCCTTCCCCTGTCATCTTGGCGACATCAAGCTGTGCCATCTCTAATTTATTGGTTTCGCTTGCCATATCTTCGTACCATACAAGCGAATTTAGCACATCTTGTTCCAGTTTTCGCTTCAGATCTGAAAGCTTTGCTCCTGCATACATAGCCATTACAAAATCTTGCACTTCTGCAGTCGTTAATTCCTTTTCCTCGGGGTTGTCGTTTGGGTGAAAGGTCAACTTGAATTTCTGCGTGGCGGCATCGGGCGATTTACTGAATTTATCGAGATCTTTCAGGCATTGCGCAGAACTATCGAGTGCTGCATGTGCCCATGCTTCTTCAGCTTCGCCTTTTTGGAATTGCTCCAAATTAAGGGCGGCAAGATAACCCGCATTCTGTGTGATATTGTCAACCATCATGAATGAAGGTTGAGCAAACGATGCTCCGGTGAAAAAGAGAATATTCACTGAAATAATGAGATAGAAGACTGGATTTTTGTTCATTACAAAATGTATGTGGAGGATTATTTCCCCTACAAAAATACCTGTTTGGCAAGACGAAATCAAGACCATTATTTGATGAAAACTTACATCCAACAATATCTGCTTCTAAATACGCAGTTTAGTTAGCTCCCCCTCATTCGTCCCGTATTTTTGCATACACAGCATGAACCCAATCCGCACATTCAAAGACTCGGTCAGGTATTATTCTCTCGGGCTCTATAATAGCTTAGATGACGACCATTGCTTTCTTTTTGCCTCAGGCATAGCCTATAACGTTATCCTGTGCATAATTCCGCTCTCGCTCATCCTCTTTCAGGCATTTTCCATATTCTTGCAGAACGACGAAACGGCAAGAACGATCGTCATTGGCTACTTGCAACAATCCTTCCCTGTCGGCGGCTATGATAAGGTAATCACAGAATGGGTACAACATCAATTGGTGAGTGTTGCTGATTTGGCATTCATACCTTCAGTTATCGCTCTTTTGGTCTTACTCTGGCTTTCAAGTGCTCTTTTTTCCTCGCTACGTACCTCCCTTAATGCCATTTTTCACATGAAGTCAACGAAACACATGGCGGTATTAAAGCTCTATGACATTGGGATGATCGTTCTTCTTACATTCTTTCTTTTGATCTCGTTCTTAGTTCTACCGCTTTTTGGCGCGCTTCGGCAACTTGGTAATAAGTATCTTCCATACGAACTTTCAGAATTTCTCGGAAGTACCCTTGCCTACGTCGTACCACTGAGTTTTATTGCTTTCGTCTTTCTCATTCTCTTCAAGATCATCCCAAATGAGAAGTTACCGTGGAGAGTCGCGTTTGTCTCTACGTTGGTAACGGTCGGATTGTTAGAGGTTTCGCGAGTTCTCTTTGCGTGGTATCTTAGCTCTATCTCCAGTATAGGCGCACTCTATGGTGCGTATGCCTTTCTCGTCGCTATCGCGTTATGGGCATTCTATGGCTCTCTCGTCTTTTTGATCGGAGCAGAAGTCGGAAAGTTATACAATGAGAGGATCAAAGAGAAAAAAGAGCCTGTCCTCTTTACTTGAGTTATGGCAAACTGAAATGAACTTCAGATACCTCCGCAATCCCAACGGTGACAGAATCTTGTTTCTCGAAATTGGGCGAGGTCTTGTAACTAACGATCTTTCCTGCAGGGTTTTTTAACGATTCAACGTTCCAGTTATCACGCCACATCTTTATCAGATATTTCCCTGGTGGGACATTCTCGATAGTGAAACTTCCCGTAGCATCGGTCATCGCAAAATACGGATGTGAAGCAACCATAATAAATCCGCGCATCCAAGGATGGACATCGCAACCAACATGATGGATACCTGATTTTGTAAACGTCACTTCTCTCGGTGGAGCACCGGCAGGCTGTGCTTCGTTGACAATAGACACATCCTTGCTCATTACATGAAAGTTATGAAGCGCATCATCTGAGTTATGAATAACGATCGTTGAGCCTTGCTTGATCAGCAGAACATGTGGCACAAATTCACAGCCAGTTTGATCCATCTTTGGCGATTTTGCAAAATCAAAGTCTTTGCCCTCTTTAATACCCTCTAACCATATAATACAACCCTTGATAGCACTTGCTGAAGGAAGGCTCGGATTCGGATGAGAAACGCCACAGACAGCTTGATCACGCTGAACCTCAATCGGTACTTGCGGCGGCAAGTCCCCACTCAAGTTAACTGAACCGCGTATAGAGCCAACAGACGTAAGCACCGTTACTTTGTAATCGGTATTAAAGCCCTCGACAGATTCATCGCCAACTTCTTCCTTTTTTGCACATGATAGGAGGAATATAGTGAGAAAGAGTACTAAGAATATTTTCATAAAAAAAAGCCTCCCTAAAAAATAATAGCGAGGCTCTAACATATTATTTTGATAATTTATTTCGATGCAGTTGCTTTACCCATCTTCACAAGGTTATTCGCTTGCTTTTTTCCGGCAATAGGGATAATGCCTTCAGCAGGCATTGCATTTGTGCGGACTACCTGATACTCTCCATTTGGAAGGACGTATTTATCTGTCCCGCCAATGGTTGCATAAGGAGAAGGTGAAGGAATTCCATCAACTCCGAGAGATTGCACATAATCATGTACTGCACGCATTTGCATCATTGCATCGCCACCGAGAATTTCAGGATCAGCCGCAGCGATCTTACCCGATGCCCACCAGAAAGCGGTCATTGCCGTCCCAGGCATGATAGAATCCGGACGTGCGAGCCAATGCTCAACCCAGTCAGGACGTAAACGACCCTTCACACTTTGAAGATTCGGTGCCTTTGCTTCGGAAGTCAGTGTACCAACATAGTGACACGACAGACATTTGAGCTTCTCGAAGAGAGCTTTACCAGAAGGAATGAGCGTTTGATCTGGCGAGTACATATAACTCGTCATCACATATGGACGCTTATGCATTCCGAGGAAATAATTCGTCACGGTTCCGATCTGTTCGTCAGAGAAGCCATAGCTTGGCATTCTGAATTTCACAAGCGGACGAATCTTAAATGGTCCTTGCAAGAAGGAATGTAGCCACTGTTCCTGCACACGTGAGCCTTCGGGTCCAAGATACGGAGGAGCAAAGTAGGCAATGTTTTGATCGCCTGCATATTTATCATTGATGAGCTTGCTAACGTAGCCACCCGCACTCTCGACCTTGTGACATCCTACACAATTATTCCAATGTACAAACATTCTACCCTTGGTAAGTGCTTGCTGATATGTCTCCGATTGATTCTCAGCATAGCTCGGTCCCACGTAGAGTCCCATTTGTGACTTCAAGAAGACGGAGATCGCATAGATCTCATCATTTGCCATCTGGAAATTCGGCATCTTCTGAGGCAAACGCTCCGTTTGATAAATGCGAGAATTTTTCATCTTGCCGACAAGCC
>JBKJHR010000141.1:0-4038 GCA_046598695.1 Kapaibacterium sp. (SeqCode) | reverse complement strand
GGCGAGAGCGTTCCTGTACAGAAAATAGCAGGAGGAAAGCTCATTGCAGGGTCAATGAATGGAGAAGGTTCGCTGAAGCTTACTGTTAGCCATTCTTCGGAGAATTCCTATTTGTCGAAGGTCATTAAACTCGTTGATGATGCACAAAGATCAAAATCGAAAACACAATTGCTTGCCGATAAGGCAGCATTAATTCTTACTATTGTTGCACTGGTCTCCGGTTTCAGCACTTTCATTTTTTGGGTCCTCTACGGAGCACCTTTGCAATTCGCGCTCGAAAGAATGGTAACAGTGATCGTTATCTGCTGCCCTCATGCTCTTGGGTTAGCAGTGCCTCTTGTCGTTGCTATCTCAACCTCACTTGCTGCAAAGAATGGATTGCTCATTAAAAATAGATCTGCTTTCGAAGATTCGCGCAAGATCACCACTCTGATCTTTGACAAAACCGGAACACTTACCACTGGAAAATTCCAAGTTTCGCGTATCGTACCAATACAAAAGGATATCTCTGAAATTGAGATCATTCGTTTGGCAGCAAGTTTGGAAAAAAACTCACAGCATCCGATTGCGACAGGGATTTTGCAAAAAGCGCAAGAATTAAAGATCACTATCCCCGAACCGAAAAACTTTCAATCGATCACGGGCAAAGGAGTCGAAGCGTCGGTAGATGAGAAGAACATTCGTGTTGTAAATCCAGGCTATCTTAAAGAACAAAATCTTTCGCTTCCTGAAGGTTTCCAATCCTCAGAAGCTGAGACTATTGTCTTTGTTTTGGTGAATGATACGATCGCGGGTTATATAGGTCTTGCTGATAGCATTCGCCCCGAGTCAACCCCTGCGATCGAGACACTACATAAGAATGGCATCAAGTCATACTTGCTCACGGGCGACAACGCGAAAGTCGCAAAGAGTGTCAGCGATGAACTGAAGATGGACGGATTTTTTGCAGAAGTTCTCCCCCATCAAAAACTAGAGAAGATAAAAGAACTTCAAAGCAAAGGGGAATTCGTTGCGATGACTGGAGACGGTGTCAACGATGCACCTGCATTAGCCCAAGCAAATATTGGCATAGCCGTTGGCAGTGGAAGCGACATCGCAGCAGAAACTGCAGGTATTATTTTAGTAAACAGTAACCCAAAAGACATTGCAAGTCTCATCCTTTTTGGGAAAGCAACGCATCGCAAGATGATCCAGAACTTGATATGGGCAACAGGATATAATGTTGTTGCATTGCCATTGGCAGCGGGAGTTCTTTATAACTATGGCATCTTGCTTAGCCCAGCGGTCGGTGCAATTTTTATGAGCGTCAGCACCATTGTTGTTGCAATAAATGCAAAACTTCTACGATTGAACGGTGGTGCGGAAACCGACATAAAAGATAAAACTCCAGCTTCACTCCCAAGATCATTAAATGAAAACTAAGACCCTAAACATTCTCATCAATGCCCACGCACAGAGCGTATTCACCTACATGGATAACATAGGCAATACGGGAATGCACATGACCAAAAGCTCGATGCCAATGATGGGAAGTAAATTAGAATTACAGCAACTCACCAAACAACAACTTGGACTTCATTCCAAATGTCGTTGGTATGGAAGCGTACTGGGATTTGCCATGGATTTTACCGTTGAGGTTACTAAGTGGGTAAATGGGCGTGAGAAAGTGTGGGAGACCGTTGGTAACCCTCAAATGATAATCCTCTCATGGTATCAAATGCATCTTCTTCTCACACAGGAAGGAAACAAGACTAAAACAGAACTAAGCATTGCTTACGAAAAACCGAATACGTTTTTTTTCAGAATAATAGCTTTCTTTCTTGCTCCATGGTATGCAAAATGGTGTCTTAATAATATGCTGCAAGATAGTAAAAAACACCTTGAGCCGATGCTGAACTCGTAGATGAACAGATGATCACCACTTCGCCAAATTTCTTGCTGCCTCGGCGATCTTCGTTGCATTTGGTAGGATCACATCTTCAAGTTGCTTTGCGAAGCCGACGGGTTGAAAGAGCGAACCGACGCGCATTACAGGAGCATCCAGATACGTAAATGCTTTCTCGGAAATGAGCGAAGATATTTCTCCACCAAAGCCACCCGTTATCTTATCTTCGTGCACAACAAGAACGCGCCCTGTCTTTTTTGCTGTCGTGAGGATCGCATCAATATCGAGCGGATAGAGCGAGCGAAGATCGAGCACATCGCATTCGATCCCCTCTTTCGCTAATTCATTCGCCGCATTGAGCGAGAGATGTGTCGTGTTGCCGTAGGTAATGATCGAGATCGTCTCACCTGCTCTGCGAAGACGTGCTTTACCAAACTCGATGAGTTCATTCTCGGCAAGCGATTCAGACTTTGCCTGCGGTGCATTGTAAAGAGCTTTTGGTTCGAGGTAGAGCGTGATGCCTCTGGTTCGCATCGCAGTGCGAAGCAAACCTTGCGCATCATCTGCAAAACTTGGTACAACAACCCTGACTCCGGGGATCGTCGTGAACGTCCCTTCAAGATTTTGTGAATGATAGAGTCCGCCTTGAATATATCCACCAGAAGCCAAGCGTATCACGATGTTCGGGCAATATTGACCTTTCGTGCGCCAGTATTCATGGGTGAGTTCGATGAAGGACTCCATCGCAGGCCAGAAATAATCGGCAAACTCCGCGCCTTCGACCACACACCAGATATTATCCTGATCTACTCTGCAAAAACCATCAGCTGTGCCAACGATAAAATCTTCTGCTATCGGCGCATTGAATACGCGCTTGATACCGAACTCAGGCTGCATGCCTTTCGATACATTGAAGACTCCGCCTTTATCTTTATTCGCCATATCTTGTCCCCAAATAAATGTATTCGGGTTGAGGCGAAATTCTTCTTTCAATGTATGGTTGAGCGCATCAATAAATTTTAGCCCTTCATCCTTACCTTTTGGTGTGGTGAATGAATGAAAATTGACATTCATATCATTCGATTGGAAAGTATATGGATCAGGACGAACGATGTCCGTTGAGGCGATCACAAATTCCTCAACAGTCGTTGGATCAGCTGGCGGAGCGGCTTCAGCACGTGACGACTCTTCTTCGAATTGTGCAGCATTCTTTTCGTGAATCGCATCAATATCTTTCTGCGTCAATACTCCTTGCGCCAATAACCAATTACGGAATTGCATAATAGGGTCGCGCTTGGCGGCGTTCGCAATTTCTTCTGGCGAACGGTACAGATCATGGCGATCAGAATTTGAATGCGAACGCATTCTCACACAATCGGCATGAACCATCGCCGCACCTTGACCAGAGCGCGTCCATTCATAGGCCTCTTGCATTGCGCGGTAGGAATCAAGAATATCTGTACCATCGCAATACGTAATAAGTAAATTTCCGAAGCCTCGGAAATTATCGGCTACACGGCAATTTGCTGTTTGGTCATAGACAGGTACGGAGATACCGTACTTGTTATTTTGGATAACGAAGATGGCTGGGACCTTCTCTTTTGTCGCGCCATTCACTGATTCATAAAAATATCCTTCGGAAGTACCTGACTCACCTGCCGAAAAGATTGCAACTGCGTCTAATTCATAATACTTGAGCGCCCGTGCACAGCCCGCAACGTGTTGCGAATGATTGTTCGTAAGTGACGAACTGTTTTGTATGCCGATAGACATCTTCGCAAAGTGATTCGACATGTGTCTGCCGCCACCTGCGATATCCGTCTCTTTCGAGAGACCATTGAGGACGATCTCTTCGACCGTGATACCCGCGGCAAGGCACGTCATCAGGTCACGATAATATGGGAAGAGATAATCTTGTTTTTGGCGAAAAGAAACTCCGATCGCCGCTTGAATTCCTTCATGTCCTGCACACGGAGCGTGATAGCTCCAACCCATTGCCTTCTTGAGATAATTCGCCGCCGCATCGTCGCAGATTCTGCCCAAGTGCATCAAACGATACCACTCCGCAAGGGTCTCTTTGGTTTGACCCGATTGTGCGAACGTCCCGCCGAGTGTCATTGACTTATCCGAATGCGGACCCTTCAATATCGCAC
>JBKJHR010000047.1:0-5171 GCA_046598695.1 Kapaibacterium sp. (SeqCode) | reverse complement strand
GAGCGCGCCTCAAATGCTATTTGCTCAATGATCTCTTTGAAGTAATGCGGAATGACTATACCCTCCTCACCCCAACGTTGCGTCCAGGCTTCCTGCTCAGTGATAGAAATGGCGTCTTCTAACTCGATCGGATAGTGCGTAACGATCTGTGATTCAATACGATCTTTGAGTGGAGTAATAATATTTCCGCGATTCGTATAATCTTCTGGATTTGCCGTGAATACCATCAACGCATCAATAGGTATGCGAACTTTGAACCCTCGTATCTGAATATCCCGTTCTTCAAGGATATTAAAAAGACCAACTTGAATCCTCGGCTGAAGATCGGGCAATTCATTGATTGTGAAAATTCCTCGATTGGTGCGAGGGATAATCCCAAAATGAATAGCACCTTCATGCGAATAATGCAGGCGTTCATTTGCTGCCTTGAGTGGGTCGATATCGCCGATAAGATCAGCAACGGTCACATCAGGTGTGGCAAGTTTTTCCCCGTAGCGTTCGGAGCGATGCACCCATTCAATAGGGGTTTCATCACCAAGTTCTTTGATAAGCTTCGTTGCAAAGTAGGAAATCGGTTGGAATGGATCATCATTCACTTCGCTTCCTTTGACGATCGGCGTCCATTCATCCAAGAGCGAGACAAGCCCACGCGCAAGGCGTGTCTTCGCCTGCCCACGAAGACCAAGAAGAATAATATCATGCTTGGCGAGGAGTGCATTCACAACCTGCGGGATGACAGTATCGTCGTAGCCGATAATGCCTGCAAAGAGCGTTTCACGGGCTTTGAGCTTTATAACGAGATTCCGGCGGATCTCTTCTTTTACGGATAACACTTTGTAACCGGACTTTTTCAGTTCTCCGAGCGTTGTGGTCTTTCTCATACGTGCAAATAATAATCAGAGTATATCGTTTTAACCAAAACAACGTTTCATATCGAAAGGGTGCTAAAGATACTTCTTATACGTCTTAGTTCGCTCGGTGATATTATCCTCACCGAACCGCTTGCCCGTGCCCTCCGAGAGAAATACCCTAATGCACAGATCGATTTTGTCGTGAAAAAAGAATTTCAGGACATCCCCCATCTCTTCGGCACGCTATCCTCGATCATTCCTGTTGATACCAATGGAGGCTTCAAGGAACTGCTCCATATTCGCACGAAGCTCCGAAAGGAAAAGTACCACCATGTTCTTGACCTTCAGAATAATCATCGGTCACGTTTCATAAAAAAACATTATATCCGGATAGCGAAGACGATCAACAAGAGAACAATAGCAAGATGGATGCTTGTCAAGTTCAAGATCAATCTTCTGAAAAATGCACCTGATATTATTGGAAGATATTTTGAGACCGCAAAAAAGCTTGAAGTTATTGATTTGGGTTCATCGCCTCAGATCAATGTCTATGCCATGCAAGAAAAGAAAGTAGCGATCTGCCCAGGAGCAAAGCATTGGAATAAGCGCTGGCTGATAGAAAATTTTATTGAAGTTGCAAAACAACTTTCATCACAAGGGTATGTAATCGAAGTACACGGTGCAAAGAGCGAGTTTCCTCTTGGCGCGGAGATAGTTAGTGCTCTTCCCGATGGTGTGGGATTAAATCTTTGCGGAGAATTTACATTCGCTGAACTCCCTCAAAAGCTCGCATCATGCGAGATAGCGATTACCAATGATTCGGGTTTGATGCACCTTGCAAATGCTGTCGGAGTAAGGACAATCTCCATTTTTGGTCCAACGGTCAAAGAGCTTGGATTTTATCCGCGAGGGCAAAAAGCGACCGTCATCGAAAATGTAGGGTTAGAATGCCGCCCTTGCACAACAATAGGCAGCGACCACTGCCCGAAAGGACATTTTAAGTGTATGAAGGAGATTACGAGTGAAATGGTGTTGGAAAGCTTAGGATAGCTTAGTTTTTAACAACCCATGAATCCCGCCGAACCCCCCATTTGACATCACGATAACGACATCTCCTGATCTGGCGATCTCAGCCACCTTATCACTTATTGCTTCCGCATTCTCCAAATAATACGCATCTTTTCCCTTTGCGCGAATGTCAGACATTACCTGTTCGGGATCAAGACGTTCGGATTCGGAGAGGAGATGTAAGCGAGCGATCTGCGAAATCAATACTACATCTGCGGCATCGAAACAATCAGCCAGTTCTTTCTGAAAGATATTCCGCCGTGTTGTGTTGGAGCGCGGCTCGAAGATAGCGATGAGGCGTGCATTCGGGTGCGTATTCCGTAATGCTTTCAATGTCTCACCGATAGCCGTTGGATGATGAGCAAAATCATCATAGACCTTGATGCCCTTATATTCCCCCTTTAATTCTAATCTGCGCTTAACGTTCTTGAATGACGAAAATGCTTTCGAGATAGCTTCATACGAAATGTCATGTCTTCGAGCCGCAGCAATAACGGCAAGAGCATTTCGCACATTAAACTCGCCGAGAAGATTCACTTCTAGCTCAGCCTGAAATTCATTGTTGAAATAGAGCTTGAAGGTCGATGAATGTTCGCCATAACGAATATCATCTGCACGCCAATCGCAGTCAGGGGTCAACCCAAATGTTTGAATAGGTGCAATACAATTTGCAACAACCTCTTTTACATTCTTATCGTCGCCATTTGCAATAATTAATCCATTCTTCGGTACAAGTAGCGTCAGCCGTTTGAACGATAATGTGATCTCATCGAGCGAAGAAAATATATCGGCGTGATCGAACTCAATATTGTTGATTATGAGTGTCGTCGGGAGATAATGCAAAAACTTCGAGCGTTTATCGAAGAACGCTGTATCATATTCATCACCTTCCAATATCACATATTTGCTTTCCGGGCGTGCTTGGTATCCGCGTCCGAAATTTTCTAACACTCCGCCCACGAGGAAATTCGGTTGTAGTCCCGCCGATTCAAATGTCCATGCCGCAAGCGCAGAAGTCGTCGTCTTACCATGTGTACCGCTGACAACGATAGATTCTTTTCCCTGAATCACATACTTTTTCAACATCTCTGCAAGGGAAGTGTAAGGGATCCGTTCATTCAGCACATACTCAACTTCCGCATTCCCTCTGCTCATAGCATTCCCAATAACGACAAGTTCAGGGCGATCAGTAAAATGGTCAGCATCATATCCGCTAAAGACTTGGATACCACTAGCGACAAGTAGATCAGACATAGGCGGATAGACGTTCTCATCAGACCCACATACATCATATCCAAGCTCCCGCATAAGCAAAGCTCCGTTACCCATCGCTGTCCCACAAATGCCGATAAAATATATCATAGGATGCAAAACTAAGAAAGGATGAGTTATGAAGAGTAAATTCTCCATAATTCATCCTTTATGAAAGTAGCGGGAGAGGGACTTGAACCCCCGACCTGCGGATTATGATTCCGACGCTCTAACCAGCTGAGCTACCCCGCCACACAACTTCTTTTTCCCAACGAATGTTGGGAGCCGTCTAACGTGAATTCAATAAACTCAAGTTCCATTTTTTGAGCACATACCCACTACCATACATAGAACGCCTGCCGAAGATCAATGCAGATAAAGCGCCACCGCTTCTGATCCTCTTGCATGGTCGCGATGCCCATGCCGAGACGATCTTCTCCGTCGAGCATCTGCTTCCCCCTGAATTTCACGTCATTTCTATCCGCGCTACCTACAAATCTCCCCGAGAAGGCTTTGAGTGGTTCAAGCCGTATGACTATGACCACCCGCTTGACTCTTTCAGCAAAGAGCATTATGAAGAGTCCGTGAAGATCGCAACGGAAATGATCGCAGGATTGATGGAAGAAAAGAATGTAGATAAAGATCAACTCTACCTCTTGGGTTTTAGTCAGGGTGCGGCGATGTGCCATTTCTTAGGGTTGCAAAATATTATTCACCCGAAAGGGGTTGTGCCAATGAGCGGTTTCTTCCCGCGCCCTATTCTCGGATGGGAAGATCTCAACAAGGAACCTCACTTTCTCATGACGCATGGCACAGAAGATAAAGTACTTTCTACGAGTGAATCAATTTTTGCCCAAGCTTTTTTAACCGAACAGGGAATTACATCGGAGTATTATGAGTATAAAGGAAGGCATAAAATGACGCTACCGCTTTTATCGCATATCAGTACGTGGCTTCGCAACCAGAATGCTAATATTCCTGCATGATATTCAATAGTCTTGCTTTCGCTATCTTCTTTCCGATCGTGCTTGGGCTTTACTATGCTCTCGGCTTTCGGTGGCAAAATCGCATGCTACTTGGTGCGAGTCTCTTTTTTTATGCGTGGTGGGACTGGCATTTTCTAGGGCTTCTCGCCTTGACAATCATCATTGATTACTACGCCTCACACAAAGTCTATCGATCACCAACGCATCAAAACAAGAAACGATGGATGCTCCTTTCGATCATCTCAAATCTTATTGTTCTTGGAATTTTTAAGTATAGTGATTTTTTTATTACTTCATTCGCATCGTTACTGCATTCTCTTGGGTTCGCCGTTCATCTCCCGACTCTCGCACTTGTCCTTCCTGTTGGCATATCATTTTATACTTTCATGTCAATGGCGTATGTTATTGATGTCTATCGTGGCGAACTGGTACCCACGCCTCACTTTTTTGATTTTGCACTCTTCGTATCATACTTCCCACATCTTGTTGCAGGACCGATCCTCCGCGCACCACAACTTCTGCCACAACTTACAAAAGAGCGAAATGTATCGCTTGCACAGATCAGGGATGGTGTATGCCTCATCATCATCGGTTATACACGGAAATTAGTTATTGCTGATCTCCTTGCACCCTATGTCAATGGGGCATTTAAGGACATTGACTCTATGGGAAGCGGTGATCTCTTTATCAGGATGTTCTTTTTTGCCATTCAACTCTATGGAGACTTTGCAGGTTATTCAGATATAGCGCGAGGTGTAAGTAAGTTCTTTGGCATTGAATTAAATCTGAATTTTGCAACCCCTTACCTCTCTCAAAACATTACTGAGTTTTGGCGGAGGTGGCATATTTCGCTCTCAAGTTGGTTACGCGACTATGTATATATTCCTCTCGGAGGAAGTCGGAAAGGAAAAGCAAGAACATATCTTAACAATTTTCTCACAATGCTTATTGGAGGGTTATGGCATGGTGCAAATTGGACGTTTGTCGTCTGGGGAGCACTCAATGGGTTATACCT